>NZ_WXEY01000012.1 GCF_009877425.1 Heliomicrobium undosum
TTAGAAAAGTTGATTATACAACCTGCTGTCGATGAGGTTCGTATCAATGGGGCACACCCTCGAATCGCGCCCATACTGCCATGCCCAGACATTTCCCCGACAGGGTGGCCTGTTGGGTGCAAAGGCAGGCGCATTCCTCGGTCCCGTTGTCGTGATCTCCGGCTGAGCGCTCCACAATACCGTCTCGCGCCTTACCCTGGCGTCTTTTTTTACGGCGCTGCAGAAGGCTTTGCTGAATTGGCCGCGGATGGGGTCATGATAGATGCCCGGTTTATATCCCGACATCCGAATCGTATCCACCCATGCCCGGATCCAGCCTTCGTCAATGCGAAAATAATGTTCGATATTGGCAAAGAGATAGGTTCCTCGGGAGATCCCCAATCGCAAAGCATACCGAACCGCCTCGCGGGCCACCGTTTTTCCGTTTCCGTACCCTACGGCAGACCGGAAAGCGTTATAGATGGGCAAGACTTTAATGTTTTGACGATGGAGGAATGCAATTTCAGCCCTTGTCAAACCGGAAGCGGCGCGCGGAACCGTAGACAGGTATCTCCCCCAAAAAAGCGGCTTCCCAAAACGGGTAAGTACACATTGAAGCAATCGGTTATCGACCGGCGAGGCCGAGTCCACTCCCCATACATAGGCCATCGGAACACCCCCGCATCAACATATGCGGAGACGAAACAAAGGTCGCGCCGCTGGCGTGAAAAAGGATAAGGCTGTTTTTCGTAGAAATATTAATATGTGATTCAATGCGCAAGTTCTTTGCGGCGAAGACGGTGTACCAAGACTCGCATGAAAGAAAAATGGTTGATGGGGGTGAAAGCGCGAACGAATTCGCTGCGGAAAAGAAATTGACGCAAGTGTAACGAAGGGAATGACAACATATGAACATTCGCACCAAGATTTATGGCGGTTTCGGCGTAATGATTGCACTTATGGCCATCATCGTAGGCGTTGTATTTGCGCAGTTATCCAAGATAGAAGCGGACACGCAGTATCTCATCGAATATCACATCCAGATGAAAGATGACAGCCAGAAGCTGGCTTTGAATGTGGCGCGGCAGGCGGCGGGAATTCGCGGGTATCTGGCTACGGGAAACCCCAAATTTAAAGATGAATATGCGAAGGCTGAGAAGGAAGCGAACGATGCCTTAACGTTCTTGAATCACACCATCGCCGACAACAAAGAGTCTTTGGCGGCGGTAAATGGGGCTGCGCAAAAGTTTGCGCCCCATCCCGGGAAGATGTTTGCGCTCTTTGACACGCAAGGACAAGCGCCTGCCGTCGCCTACATGGGCTCAATCGCTGCGCCGGACAATGCGGCGCTGATCGCGGAAGTGCAGAAGTTTAGCGAAATGAGAACCCAGTTGTTCCTGGAGGCGAGCGAACATATTGCAGAACAGGAGCATGCCTTGAAAAGATTGTTGATGATCATTCTGGCGATGGGGCTGCTGGTTGGAATGGCCGTCGCTACAGTGATCGCCCGGCCGATCCTTACGTCGATCAATGCAGGCATGGATGTGGCCAAAACGATGGCTGATGGGGACTTGACCCGGGAAGTGCCTGTTCGGTCCCAGGATGAACTGGGTCAACTGCTGACAAGCCTGCAAACAGCGACGCAGAATCTCCGCAAGTTGATTATTCATGTGGCAAGCACGGCTGAAACTGTTGCCGCCTCATCGCAAGAGCTCACCGCCAGCGCAGAGCAGTCGGCCCAGGCGACCAACCAGGTGGCGATGACCATCACCGGTGTGGCCCAAGGGGCGGAACGGCAGATGCACGCTGTGGAGACCACGGTGGACGTCATTGAGCAGATGTCGACAAGCATCCAGCAGGTTTCGGCGAATGCCAATCTCGTGACGACCATGGCGGAAAAGACAGCCGGCGCTGCCGCGCAGGGCGATAAAGCCGTCAACGCCGCAGTCAGCCAGATGAAGAGCATTGAGACGACAGTTTCAGGTTCTGCCCAAGTGGTAGCCCGACTGGGAGAACGCTCGAAGGAGATCGGCCTGATCGTGGACACCATCTCCGGCATCGCTGGGCAGACGAACCTGCTGGCGCTGAACGCGGCCATCGAAGCGGCCCGCGCCGGGGAGCAGGGGAGAGGCTTTGCCGTCGTCGCCGACGAAGTGCGCAAGTTGGCGGAGCAGTCCCAGGAGGCCGCCCAGCAGATCGCAAACCTGATCGGCGAAATCCAGACGGAGACCGACAAGGCCGTTGTTGCGATGCATGACGGCACACGGGAAGTCGCCCTGGGGGCCGATGTGGTCAATAAGGCCGGACAGGCATTCCAAGAGATTGTGTCCTTGATCGGTCAGGTTTCCGCCCAAATCAAGGAGATCTCTTCTTCCATCGAACAGTTGGCCCGGGGAAGCCAGCATATTGTCACATCAGTGCGGGACATCGACCGGATCGTCAAGGATACGGCGGGGCAAACACAGACGGTCTCGGCTGCGACAGAGGAGCAGTCTGCTTCTATGGAAGAGATCGCCGCGTCGAGCCACGCCCTAGCCAGGTTGGCCGAGGAACTGCAAGGGGCGCTGGGGAAGTTTAAGGTATAGCATCCTAGGACGATACCCTCAACTAAAATCGACTTAAAACCGCCTATGCCCGCAGGCTGTGCCGATCGGGAAAGGCGGTTTTTATTTTTCGTAAGGATGGGTACGCTCGGGAAACAATCTGCTTTACGTCCCCACAACGGGGCGAAAGCCATAAAGAATCAAAAACCAGCCGTTGCGGGCTGGTTTTTGGTATCAAATTCTATTACACGTTTATGAGGAAACGCTAACGTTTATCTTTAATCATGGTACTGATCCCAGTCATGAGCAGTATATAAAAGGGATACATAAGCAACATGCCGATGATGAAAAAGGCCGCGCCGTAATTATCCTCGTCGCCAGGATGGTGGTTCGGAAAAGTGAAGGAAAAGGTGAGCGTGAAGAGGAGCCAATAAGGAAACCACAGTACGCAGGAAAGAAAAGCGATTTTTTTTCCACCCAGCCAAGCTTTCGTGAGGATTGGGAACAGCAATGAGCAAAAAACAAGACCGGTGAGGTACACGATGATAGATATTTTCGTTATCTGGTCTAAGGGTAACCCAGTGAGATGTTCAATCCTGCCGATGTTCAGGGGTAATACAGTCGCCGCAAACAGCGCGATGCCATAAAGCAGGCTAAGGAGATTTGTTTTTAGAAGGGAATCTTTCACATTTATTTGCCTCTCACTGGTCGAACAGATGGGAATACCCCCATGCGGGCGTGCACTGTATCGCAGTGAAACCGCGCTTTTCTACTGGGCGACTTGGACCGAAAACTGGATTAATTGATAGATCACGCTGCCTACTATGAAGATAAGGGATATTCTCGCCATCCAGCGAACGATGGGTTTGGGGTATTTGAGGTGTGGCGGAAGTTCGCCGCCGAGGTAGCGGCCGGGATTGTACTGCTGATTGCCCCATTCGGCCATATCGTTGAGGTACTCGCTGGGGTGTCCGCCTTCTGGGTGACTGTCCGGTTTGCCGGTGGACATGTCAATAGACTCCTCTCTGTTGCAGAATGATCGAGCGAAATGGTCGTGAGCGAGAAGGCTAATCGCGAGGGAGCGGGGGCGCGTTGTTTGGTAAACTTTTTCGGTGAAAATCTTGTTTTTCCTGCCAATAAAAAAATGGCGCCTGCATAGCGCCAATGAAGAACACAATCGGATATCATTTGCCATCACAGTTTCAGCGCTTTTTTCACGCCTTCGTAAGACTGGGGCATCAGTTCGGGGATGATCAGCGGGCTGGTGGGATCCGACGGGGAGCGGCCGAAGATCTTTTTGAATCCCTCTTCATCGAAGACGTTTGCCAGGTGGGCGAGCAGGTCCGAGTGGGCGCTGTTGACGCTTTCGGCGTACTCACTGCGGTCTACTTGGCCGCGAAGCAGAAGGTTGTCCAGGCCGTGTTTCGTTGTCGTAAACGTGTGATCGCCTTCCAGGATGTGGTCGAAGAAGGACTCGAATTTATGTTCCAGACCCAGACATGCCGTCAAGAGCTTTTGAATCGGAGAGGTGCGGTTTTCTTTCACGGGCTTTTCGCCCAAGTGGTCCCGGATATCTTTATGTAATGCGGCATATAAGTCGTCAAAATAACCGGGCAATTGATCGCTTGTGGGCGGTTCGGGATACTTGGACAATTCAATCAGCTTGCTGCGCATGGTGCAGAGGTACTTTTCAAAGGTCTGGGCGCCCGCCTGATAATCATAGGGGTGGATGGTTCCCCGGAAGCCGAAGACCCAGCGGCTGTCATTCAGCTTGTTGTTCCAGTTGACAGGGCAACTGTCTACACCTTCAGCCGAGCAGAGGATCACGTTGCACATCTGGTGGCAAACGCCCATGTAAGCGTAGATGATGCCGGCGCAGTCGCCCAGATCCATATAACCGCCGCTCAGGGGGCCGTGGTTGTATTCGGTGCGGTCCAGGCTGGAGGGGACGCCGAATTCCGCCAAACCGCGGGCCACGTAGAGATTGCACGCTACAGCGGCGCCGATCTCGACATGGTCGGGCGTGTAGAGGGGTTTGGGAAAGTCTTTCGGGTCGGTGCTGACGGTCCAGTAGTCGTGAAAGTTGATGTTTCCGTCCGCGATGGCGTAGGTGTGCTCCATGCCGGGGATGCCAAGGATGTCGAGAACGCCTGCCTGGATGGTCGACAAAGGCCCCACTCCTTTTTAAATTTCTCCTTACCACGATAATGGAAATCATGAGTCTTTTCAACGCAACCATGAGGCATGAGGGGGTCGCATTTCATCCGAATACGGTCATGGGTGTGGCGAATCGATTTTCTCCCTTCAGACCGCGGTCCATGACATTTTCCCAAAAATCCGGATATGACAATCTGTTGTGTCAATGCATCGATTTCCACAAGCGGAGTCCCAAGCCGTTGGGCCGTTGCAACTTTTCAAAGGCCATCAGCGCGTCGCCGTTGCGGAAGCGGTAGTCCAGTTCCCCGTAGTAGACGGTGGCGTCCCCGCCGCGCGGGACATAGGCGACGGGGCGGGAGTGGTGATTTTGTTCCACGACCTCCACATCTGTCCTCGAGGCCGCCTGGTGGACGATGGTGGAGGCGAAACAGATGCCGCCGCCCTGCTCCTGGATGAAGCGGTTATCGATCAGCGACATGCCTGTGATAAAACCGCGATCGGCCGACCGGGGCCCGACGACATCATTGAAGGAGAAGGTTTCATTGGCTTTCAGCACATAGCCGTCCAGATGGTCCAGGGCCGTCGAGGCGTTGCGTCCCCCGTTGTAGCTCACGTGAGTGAGCGGGAGAACGATCTCGGCCGCGATGACCCAGGAGGGGACGGCAACGGTGACCTCTTCTCCCTCCAGGATCGCCGAGGCGATCCGTTCCAGGCCGCCTTCGCGGAGCCGGAGGTGTTTCGGCAGCGCATCAGCGAAAAGGACAGCCGTTTGCCTTGCCGTTTCCGGATCCAGGGTGGGGAGGTAGGACCATGTTCCCGGCGACAGGTAATCGGCGCCTTGGCCGGGGACGAAGGCAAAGCGCTCCTTCCCGACAAGGAAGGTGATCGTGCCGGCCTCCGGCGTCATCACTGCCAGATGTGGTTGCCGCTGCGGTTGCGCCTGCGCTGTGGAATCTGCCGGAGCGTAGGCCTCCGTCCAGGTCAGGGCGGCGGACTGAAGTCCGTGCAGGGTGAGGGCGCCGGCTACCATGGCCGCACAGAGGGCGGCCCGGCGCGCGATCAGGTTCAAGGCGAATCGACCTCCGTCAAAAAAGGCCTTGCGGACAGGCAAGACCTTTTTTGGGAAATATTAGGTGGAAACTTTACTGTAATGTCTATTCGCCCTTTCTTCGCTTTAGAAGTGACTCAGCGCGCTGCACATTCGAAGGCGCCCTTACTCATTTTTTCACTTGTCTCTACAGGAAAGCCGGTACTGAAAGCCGAACTATTTTTGCTTGTGTCGTCGAATCTGTAGCGACGGTTAAAAAAATCCTGAGCATAAAGGTGGTTACATTGGACAGCAAAAGCGCAATCGCCGCACCAGGAGCACCAAAGGCGACTGGGGCGGCTATCGTCGTGGCCGGCATTGACGCCGGCTCAACAGCGGTGAAACTGGTCCTTCACGACGAAAATCGTTTTGGCTTTTGGCAGCGCCCCTCCGGTTGGAGCCCCGGCGAGACGGCCCGGGAACTGCTCCAGGAGGCATTGACCGCCTGGGGGCGAACTAAGGAGGAACTGGCCTATATCTGCGGCACCGGTTACGGGCGGGTCAATCTGCCTTTTCTCGATTCGGCGGTGACGGAGATCGCCTGTCATGCCCGGGGAGCGGTGCATCTCCGCCCCGGCGTGCGACTCGTCATCGACATCGGCGGCCAGGATGCCAAAGGGATTCTCGTCAGTTCTACCGGTCGTGTCATCGATTTTGTCATGAATGACAAATGCGCCGCCGGAACGGGCCGCTTTTTGGCCGTCATGGCCCATGCCCTGGGGATGGAGGTGGCCGACATGGGCGCATGCATACCGGGGAGCGTTGAAGCCCAGCCGCAGCCGATCAACGCCATGTGCACCGTCTTCGCCGAATCGGAGGTGATCGGGCTGCTCAACCAGGGCATTGACCGGCGCGCGATCATCGCCGGGCTGCACCAGTCGGTGGCCCGCAGGGTATCTGCCATGGTGGCCCGCCTCGGCGCACCGGGACCGGTTCTCTTTACGGGCGGTGTGGCCCGCAATGCCGGTGTCCGCGCAGCCCTGGAAAAAGCGTTGGGCTGCCCCGTGGAAGTGAAGGAACAGTCGCCCTTCGCCGGCGCCATCGGCGCTGCCTTGATCGCCAGGGAAAAGGCGGCGGGCTGAAAAGCCGGTGAAAGCATTTGAAGATGTACGCCGTCTGCGAGAGAACCGCGAATAAAATTTGTTCTAAAAGATGTGAACGTAAGCGAAAATGGCATGGAAATGCCACGAAAGAAGGAGAGTCGGAAATGTCTGTCATCGCCGAAGAACGCCCCTACACCATGGCCTTTTTTGACGTCGCCATCCCGAAGGCGGCCGGTTCCATCATCGCGGAAAAGCAAAAAGGAAAAAAAGTGATGGGACACTACTGCGTCTTCGCGCCCCAGGAGTTGGCCATCGCGGCCGGCGCCGTGCCGGTGGCCCTCTGCGCCACCAAGGAGGAGCCCATCAATGACGGCGAAAAGGTGCTGCCGCGAAACTTCTGCCCCCTGATCAAGTCTTCCTACGGCTTTGCCATCACCGACAAGTGCCCCTTTTTCCTCCACTCGGACCTGGTCATGGGCGAGACGACCTGTGACGGCAAGAAGAAGATGTTCGAATTGATGGGCAAGTTCAAGCCCATGCATGTGATGAGCCTCCCGGCGGGCAGCCAGAGCGAGGCCGACCGCAACTACTGGATGGCTGAGATGGAGCGGGCCAAAGGCGCCCTGGAGGAATTCTTCCAGACGACCATCACCGACGAGGCGCTGGTGGAAGCCATCAAGGAACTGAACGCCGAGCGCCAACTCATGCAGCGTCTCGCCGGCTACCTCAAGCACGACCCGGTGCCCCTCTCCGGTCAAGACCTGCTGAAGGTGCTCTGGTCGAGAAACTTCTGCTTTGATCGCGCCGCCTTTGCGGAACAGGTGGAGGAACTGATGGCCGAACTGGACGAGCGGATCGCCCAAGGCGTTGGCGCCGCCGCCAAAGGGGCCAAGCGCATCATCGTCACCGGCGTCCCTACCGGCGTGGGCACGGAGAAGGTCATCCGCATCATTGAAGAATCCGGGGCTGCCGTCGTCTTCCTGGAGAACTGCGCCGGCATGAAGCAGTTTCTCGTCACTGTCGATGAGACGAAGCCACCGATGGAGGCGATCGGTGAGAAGTACCTGGCCACCCCCTGTTCCTGCATGAGCCCCAATACAGACCGCCTGGAACTGCTCGTCCGCCTTGTCGACGAGTACAAGGCTGATGGCATTGTGGACATCACCTGGCAGGGTTGCCACACCTACAACGTGGAGTCCCGCATCGTCCGCGACTACCTGCGGGAGCAGCGTGAGATCCCTGTCCTGCACATCGAGACGGACTACTCGGAAGGCGACAGCCAGCAGATTCGCACGCGGGTGCAAGCCTACCTGGAGATGCTCGGCGGGGTGTAAAGGCGCGATGATTCCGAGGGGAAAGCAAAACCGCAATTCCCTTTCCAACCGCTGTTGGGAGGGATTGCGGTTTTTTATTTTTTCACAAAATACAAATCGAATAAATAATTCAATGTACATGCTAGATATGCTATCGAAATTTTAAGTTTTCTTTAAGCCTTCACTTGAGGAAAAGGGAATACCATGTCGAATGTCGTAATTGTAATAGCAATCACAAAAAGGAAAAGGGTGAGTGGCGATGAAAAGCATCAAGTCATTGTTAGTGGGGTTTACCCTCCTGCTTACCGTGGCGATTTTTGCCGTTCAAACAGTTGTCAGTTTCATGTACACCAAGGATAACGTCGATGCGTCAGCGCTGTCGCGCATGCGTTTGCAGGCGGAGATGGAGGCGTCCCGGTTGGAGTCGCAGATCGCCATCACCGGCGCCATGAGCCAAACCATCGCCAACGATGTGGGCGCATTAGGTCCGCAACATAGTGAGGACTTGTTGAACATGACTCGGGAACACCTGAAGAGCCTGCCCATGAGTGTTGGCGCCGGATTTTGGCTGGAACCGGGCGTCTATCCGGAGAAAGGCACGTACTTCGGCCCCTACCTCTACAAAGAGGGCAATGAGATCAAACTGACCTGGGACTACAGCAACGCCGAGTACGACTATTTTCAATACGACTGGTACAAAAACGGCATGAACAGCCCCGGCGGGGCCATCTGGAGCGAGCCCTATGTAGACACGGTGACGGGCGTTCCCATGCTCACCGCCAGCCATCCCATCCGTTTGGCAGGGAAGAGGATCGGGGTGACCACTGTTGACATTGGCTTAAAGGAACTGACTGAAGCGGTGCGGCAGATCCGCGTCGGGCAGGGAGGACGGGCCTTTATCGTAACCCAACAGGGCTTTTACCTGGCCCACCCCGATGAGAGCAAGAACCTGAAAGATAAAATCCTCGATGAGCAGGATCCCCAGTTGCAACAGTTTGGAAAACAGGTCGTGGAAGCCAAAGAAGTCGGGCTGGCCCACCTGACGATGAACGGGGTGGCGCAGCATGCCGTTTTTGTGCCGATCGGCAACACGGGGATGAAGCTTGTGGCCGCCATTCCGGAAGCGGAGGTCAATGCGCCGGCGACACGGTTGCTTTGGACGAACCTCTCCATTTTCCTGCTGGCCGTCGCCCTCTTTGCCCTACTGCTGTATCTGCTGATCGAGCGACGCGTGGCCCGTCCGCTGCGACACCTGAAAGAACAGGCGGAGCGCGTCGCCCAGGGCGATTTATCTGTGGTGAAAAACGAAGTTGTTTCTCAAGACGAGTTCGGCCAGTTGGCCCAGTCCTTCACCACAATGACCGTCAACCTGCGCGGCATCGTCAGCCAGGTGCTGGCAGAGTCGAAACAACTGGACGAATCGTCCTGTCACCTGACCGAATCGGCCAACCAGGTGGGTGAGGCGGCGACACAACTCGCCGAAGCCGTCGGAGGGTTGGCGGAAGGCGCCGGCAAGCAGGTGGCGGAGGTCGCCCGTTTTCGCGACCATGTGCAAGCCAGCGAATTGCATGTTCATGAGGGGGAAGCGGCTTCAAACGCCTTGGCCCAGGACGCCCGACAATCGACGGCGGCGGCAACCCAGTGTCACGACACCATCGAAAAAGCGTCCCAGCACCTCCAGGGCGTCAGTCAGTCCGTCGACGCCAGCACGGCGGCGATTCGCCGGCTCAACGGGCTATCCGAGGAGATCGGGGTGATCACCACCTCCATCACCGGCATCGCCGAGCAGACGAATCTGCTCGCCTTGAACGCTGCCATTGAAGCGGCGAGAGCCGGCGAGCATGGGCGTGGCTTTCACATCGTCGCCGATGAAGTGCGCAAGCTGGCCGAGGAATCAGCCCGGGCAGCGACGCAGATCACGAGCCTTGTCAGCAACATGCAGCAGGAGATCTCGGGCATGGTCGATATGATGAACGCCAACGTGACATCGATCGGCGAGCAGGTGGGCCTGATCCGGCAAGGGGCCGCAGCGTTGGAGCAGGTCATCGGGTCGGCCATGCGCACTGAAGGCAGTGTTCGTCAGATGCAGGAAGCCGTCGATATGATCTCTGCCTCCGTGAAAGCGATGAACGCGTCGGCCGGGGTGATCGAAGGGGTGGCCGGCGAGTTTTCGGCCCTTTCGCAACAACTGGCCGCCTCTACGCAGGAGCAGGCGGCTGTGGCCGAGGAGATGGCCGAACGCAGCGGCCAGCTCAGCCAGTCCGCTCAATCGCTCCAAGAAAAAGCCAAACAGTTTCGCATGGACCCCTAGAGCGCCCTTCTCAGGCTAGACACCACCTCCATTCATCCATATTAAATTTTTGATAAAAAGGGATTGTAATAAGTCCCTTTTTTCTTTTTTTCTGGACTTTGTGAAGGGATTGAAGGGGAAAATGTGCAATACTTCCTGTGAAGGGATGACAGAAACGAGGGTCTACTCTACATACTCGCGCCCGCTCACGCGGCGCCAAGATAGGGAGTGTTGTCATGTCGATTGCGGTGAACGTGTTGCTGCGTCTCAAACTGGAAAACCAGCCGGGGATGTTGGCCCAGGTGCTTTCGATTATCGCCGCCCATGAGGGGCACCCGGGATCGATCGACCTGGTGTCGGCCTCGACCACCCACGTGATACGGGAACTGATGGTCCGCCTCCACGACAGCCGCGCCTTTGAGCGTCTGCTGGCGGAACTGCGGGAGACGCCGGGTGTGCAGGTCATCCGCGTGGCCGACCGTGTCTTTCTCCGCCACGTGGGCGGCAAAATCGAGGTACGTTCCCGCTGTCCCGTCGCCAACCGGGAAGACCTCTCCCTGATCTACACTCCCGGCGTCGGCGCTATCTCCGAGTTGATCGCTCGGGAGCCGGACATGGCCTTTCCTCTCACGATGAAGGGTAACGCCATCGCTATCGTCACCGACGGATCCGCCGTCCTCGGCCTGGGCGACCTCGGTCCGGCGGCCGCTTTGCCGGTCATGGAGGGCAAGGCGGTCCTCTTTAAGCGCTTTGCCGGCATCAATGCCGTGCCCATCTGCCTGGACGTCCATGAGCCGCAGGCGATCATCGACGCCGTCCGGGCCATCGCCCCGGCCTTTGGCGGCATCAATTTGGAAGACATCGCTGCGCCGAAGTGCTTCGAGATCGAGCAGCGGCTGTCCGAAATCCTTGACATCCCCGTCTTTCACGACGACCAGCACGGGACGGCCATCGTCACCCTGGCAGGGCTCCTGAACGCACTGAAGGTGGTAGGCAAGGAACTGGCGCAGGCGCGGATCGTCATCGCCGGCGCCGGCGCAGCCGGTATGGCCATCACCGCCATGCTGCTGAAGGCCGGCGCCACAGACCTCATCGTCTGCGACCGCAAAGGGGCGATCTCCCGGGATGAAGGGCCGTCGCAGCCGTCCAAACGATGGATCGCCGAACACACCAACGCAGGCTGTGTCAAGGGACCCCTGAAAAAGGTTGTCGCCGGCGCCGACGTGTTTATCGGTGTCTCCGGTCCCGGTGTCTTAGACCGGGCCGATGTGGAGACCATGGCCGCCCGGCCTGTCATCTTCGCCCTGGCCAATCCCGAACCGGAGATCGAGCCCGAGACGGTCCATGACATCGCCGGCGTCATCGCCACCGGCCGATCCGACTACCCCAACCAGATCAACAACGCCCTGGCCTTCCCCGGCATCTTTCGGGGCGCCCTCGACTGCCACGCCAGGACGATTAGCGACGAGATGTCCTTAGCCGCCGCCTACGCCTTGGCCGGCCTCGTTCCCGAGGAGGAGTTGTCAGCCGAACACATCATCCCCTCCATCTTCCATGAAGAGGTGGCCTCGGTCGTCGCCCGGGCCGTCGTCGAGGTGGCGCGGCGCACCGGCGTGGCAAGGCCGACTCCCCATGGACCGGGGGAGGAGTAGAAAAAACCGATTGACAAGCGAAGCTTGTGCTTGTTATACTCAAGTGCGTGACAACGAAATACGGACTTCTTATCAAGAGATGGCTGAGGGACTGGCCCGATGACGCCCGGCAACCGGTTATGTATAACACGGTGCCAATTCCTGCGGGATGCGACGCATCCCGGGAGATAAGGAGGGGAATAAGCGTGCGCAAAAACCTCTTCTTGTCGAAGAGGTTTTTTGTTTTGTACCATCATTTTTTCGCGTCACCAGCGTTTTTCATGTCAGCGAGTTTTTACACTTCACCGAAACGAGGAGACACCATGATCGAAATCCGCAACCTGAAAAAAGTCTTCCCCGCCGCCGGGGGGCTCTTCACCGCCCTCGACGGGATCAACCTTACCATCCCTGAGGGAAAAATCTACGGCATCATCGGGCCGAGCGGCGCCGGCAAGAGCACCCTCATCCGCACGATCAACATGCTGGAGCGGCCCAGCGAGGGCAGCGTCGTCATCGACGGCGAGGACATCGCCCGATTTGACGATAGCCGCTTGCGCGCGCTTCGCCAGCAGATCGGCATGATCTTTCAGCACTTCAACCTGCTCACCTCCCGCACCGTCGGCGAGAACATCGCCTTCCCCCTGGAGATCGCCGGTATGGACAAAGCGCAGATCCGGGCGCGGGTGAAGGAACTGCTGCCCCTCGTCGGGCTGGAAGACAAGGAAGACACCTATGTGGCCCACCTGAGCGGCGGCCAGAAGCAACGCGTCGGTATCGCCAGGGCGCTGGCCAACCACCCGAAGATCCTGCTCTGTGACGAAGCCACCTCCGCCCTCGATCCCCAGACGACCCAGTCCATCCTGCGACTCATCGCCGACATCAACCGGCGCTTCAACCTGACCGTCGTCCTGATCACCCATGAGATGCAGGTCATCCAGGAGATCTGCGACGAGGTGGCCTTCATCGAAGGCGGCAGGATCATCGAGGCTGGACCAGTGCGCGAGGTCTTTACCAATCCCCGTTCGCCCGTCGTCAAGGAATTCGTCCGGGGCGCCCTCGAGGGGGAGAAGCTCCGCCACCTCCTCGCGGCAGGTACTTTTCAGCGCAGCAACGGCGGTCGCCTCATTCGGATCACCTTTGCAGGGGGCGCGACAGAAGAGCCCCTTCTCGCTTCAGTCATCCGCCGTTTTAGCGTCGACGCCAACATCCTCTTCGGGAACATCGACACCGTCCGCGAGACACCCTTCGGCACGCTGCTGTTGGAGTTGACTGGCGAAGCGGTCAAGGTCGACGAGGCGCTCGCCTATATCCGCTCCCGCGATGTGAAGGTGGAGGTGATCGACCGTGAATGAGACGTACTTGCAGGCCACATGGGAGACCTTTTACATGGTTATCGCGGCGACCGGCCTTTCGACGCTCCTCGGCATCCCCTTGGGCATCCTCCTGGTCGTGACGGAGAAAGCCGGCGTCCTGCCCAACCGGCTCGTCAACAGCTTCCTCGCCATCGCCGTCAACATCTTCCGCTCCATCCCCTTTATCATCCTGCTGGTGGCCATCCTGCCCCTGACCAAGCTGCTCGTGGGCAGCCGCATCGGCACCCAGGCCGCCATCGTCCCCCTCACCGTCGCCGCCATCCCCTTCGTGGCCCGCATCATCGAGGCCTCCCTCAAAGAGGTCGACAAGGGCATCATCGAGGCGGCTAGGGCCATGGGGGCGACACCAGGACAGATCATCAGCAAGGTGCTCCTGCCGGAAGCGTTGCCCGGCCTGCTGCTGGGGATCATCATCACCTTTGTGACCTTGATCGGCTACTCGGCCATGGCCGGCGCTGTGGGAGGAGGTGGTTTGGGCGATCTGGCGATCCGAGAAGGCTACATGCGCAACAACAGCGATGTGACCTGGGTGACGGTCGTGGTACTGGTGGCCATGGTGCAGGTCTTCCAGAGCCTCGGCGACTGGCTCACCGGGCGGATCCGCAAGCGCCGCGGGCTGGTGTGAAAAGCTGACAAAATAGCGTTCGCCTTTCTGCGGCGAGAAAGGGGCGAGCGAAGGCTCCAGGAAAAGCACCTTAAGGAAGCAGAGGAACACAGAGAACACAGCTAATGTGCAAGAAGAACACCTTAGAAAACTGTAACGCAGAAAAGACCTTAAACGCAGAAAAGTATCGGGCGCTTAGATGCCCCGGAAACACAGGTTGCAGGAAATACAGACACAGAGAAACTCACCAACACCACAGCAAAAAACAGACAAGGAGAATCACAATTATGTTCAACCAACTGTTGCAGAAAAAAGTCACCCGCCTCATTGGCGGCCTCCTGGTGCTATCCGTAGCCGCCCTCGGCGCAGCCGGCTGCGGCGCCAAGGATACGACCGGCAAAGCCGCCGGCGGCAATAACGGCCAAACGGCAGCCCAATCGAAGACGATCCGCTTTGGCGTCTCCCCGGTGCCCCATGCCGAGATCGCGAAGATCGCTAAGGATCTCCTGGCCAAGGACGGCATTGAACTGAAGATCGTCGAGTTTAACGACTATGTGCAGCCCAACCTGGCCCTAGCTGACGGTGAACTTGACGCCAACTTCTTTCAGCATAAGCCCTATCTGGACACCTTCGCCGACGAACATAAGCTGGATCTGAAGACCGTGGCCGGCGTCCATGTGGAGCCCATGGGCGTCTACTCTCACAAAGTAAAGTCCCTCGCCGACCTGAAGGAAAAGGCCAGAGTCGCCATCCCGAACGATCCGACCAACGGCGGCCGCGCCTTGTTGCTCCTCCAGTCAGCCGGCCTCATCAAACTTGACCCCAACGCCGGCGTGAAGGCGACCACCAAAGACATCAAAGAGAACTCGAAAGGCCTCGTGATCACCGAACTGGAAGCGGCCATGCTGCCCAAAATCCTCGATGACGCCGACATCGCTGTTATCAACACCAACTTCGCCCTCGGCGCCGGCCTCAACCCCCTCAAAGACGCCCTGACGATGGAAGGCAAGGACTCGCCCTATGTGAACATCGTCGTCGTCAAGAACGGCAACGAGAACAACGAAGCGATCCAGAAGCTCGTCAAGGCGCTCACCAGCCCCGAAGTGAAGAAGTTCATCGGTGAGAAGTACCAAGGGGCTGTCGTGCCGGCCTTTTAACTACTGCCTCGAGTTACAGGCCGCTTTTTCTCCCCGGTACCCAGGCTGTTCTTGGACATACTAGGCTTACTGCCTTCAATAGCGAGTTGGTCAAACGCATGAGGAGGGACAGCCAAATGACACCGGAAAAACCTATTCCCGATTCGACCCAGACGGTCCGCCATGTGGCCGCTCAGGATCCAGAAAACATCACCGCTGTGGCGGCGACAGAGTTCTCTGATCGCTCGGAAAAAGCCATTATAGCCAACATCAAAGCACGAAAAGGCCGGATATAAAAACAACAGCCTGAAGCATCCGTAACAGCGGTGAACTTCAGGCTGTTTGTTTTAGAGAATAGGTTACATCGGTGGATATAACTATTAATGTTAAATATAAATTTATAGAAAGCGAAAAAAATAACTATTAACATATACACCTTAATGGAGTGTAAATTGGCTTAAAATATGGTTGAACAAAAAAAATAAATATTGTAAAATTACTTCAGTAAAAAACAGAAGGTGGTGACATTGCAGCCAGATTACTTTTTTTCCAAAATAAGACATAACAGCAAAGCGGTTTACAAGTTTGCATTAATAAAGGAAGAAAACAATGAAAAAGGGATTTCTACGACTTATCGGATTAAGCTGCTCCTTGCTCATGCTTGCGCTCCCCACAGCGTCTTTTGCTGACGGCTCTTCGGGGGATAAGATTTCTGCTTCTGAAGCTAAAAAGGCGGCTGCCTTTCAGATTGCTCTTGACAAAAAAGCAAACAAAGATTCGACCTGGTTGTCCAAGAAAATTCAGTTACAGGAACCTGTCCCTGTATACGATACGTCTGATTCGGTATTTAGCTATATCGTTAACATTACTAGTGATGGAGAAAAAGCAGGATTTGTCGAAGTTAGCGCTGACCCGGATGAGTACCCCATCCTCAGCTTCTCTTGTGAGGGGAGCGCAATGGACAGTGAGCAAATAGGTCAATTAAAATCAAAGTCAAAAGAAAAAGCAACTTCTGAAAAGGTAGTCGCGATTGGTCCGGCATATTACGGCCTAAAACGTGAACTGTCTGATGGTTCGGCTAAGATTATTTCCTTGAAAGAAGAAATATCTATCGCAAAAGAAGAAAATGTACCTAAGCCAAAGAAGAAAATAGAACAAAATAATGACGCTCGCAAACTTCGTAAACAAATCGACGACATCTTTCCGGGAGAGATTGGCACTACCAGTGACGGTGTTACCGACAGCCTTAGCTTTGAAACCGGGTCAAACAGTTTTACGTTAATCGGCGGGGTACCTGATCTCCAACAAACGACCAGTTCCTTGTGGGGAGGCGGTTACTCCGGGTGTTCTCCGACGTCAGCGGCCAACATCATGAAGTATTGGGCTTCAAAAGGTTATTCGTCTCTCACGTCGGGATTGACGAACGAACAACTTCTTTATGCGCTCAGACAAGCGATGGGAACCAGCAGTTCGGGATCGACCCCGGTAAATAACATTTCTCCGGGCATGCAAAGTTTTGCGCGTAGTCATGGCGCATCGACTGCAAAAGCCTGGTATTTAAGCGCCACATACAGCGCCTACAAATCCGGTATCAATACATACGGTCCCAATGTGATTTCATTTTATAGTCAAACCTATTACGGTACCCATTCCGTTACAGGGGTCGGCTGGACTCAGTATACAGTAAATGGTTCTACCGCTGGTCATGAGTATATGGAAGTTCATGACAATTGGTCTGTTACCCCCTATAGTGTTTTCGTTGCATTTGGAAGAAATTACTCCGGTATTTACTTCGATCAATTTGCGCCCAAGTATTAAGTACAAACAGTAGTTTTACATCCTTGCCGTAATGGATACGATCCTTACGGCAAGGTTACTTAAGTTTTAGGAGTTGTAAGTAATGATTAAAAGGATTGTTTTAATTTCAACGGTGTTACTGGCCTGTCAACTCACAGGGGCAGAGGCGTCAGATTATCCGGAAAAAACAGAAAAAAACGTGGGCATTCAGTTGAAGTTAAACGATAGGGTCGACAATATTCATTGGCAGCCAGTGATGATCAACGATCGCTTGTATATTTCATTATCGGATGTGAAAAATTTATTGGGTTATTCCGTAAAAAGGGACAATAGCGGGCTTATGGTCGCCAATCGGTTCCATCGTTTTCTCCTCGGTGAACATTTAAATCAACTCACCGATGAGGTAGGAAATGCCTATACCATAGAGCAACCAGTGAAAGAATTGGAAGGGAACACCTATATCCCCCTCCGTGCTTTTTCGGACATTCTGGGCTATAAGGTTGATTGGAATGACGCTGAAAAAGCGGTCTCAATCCGGCAAAAGAAAAATAAAAAAGAGGGCATGGAAGGGAACCTCCTTGTTGGCTCTTCCTATGGCCCGCTTGAAAAGGAAGCGTCCCAGTTCGTTGAAAACAACAAGCTTCTTAAAGAGATAACCAATATAAAAAAGGCCCTGCTGCGTTTTGAAGAATACGGTTCATCGGCCACGATGGTGACCGGAAAAGACGGAAGCGGCGAGACAAAGTTTCTCTGGCTCGAAACAGATACGCGGACGGGAGATATTTCCGTCATCGGAACAGCATTGGCTAAAAGTGGGATTTCCAGGGATAAGGCCATCGATATCCTTCAGGCGAAGGGTATCCACGAGGATTCGATTAAAAATGCCCACCTAGTGCCGTACCAAGAGGGCATTCTGTGGCTGATTTCCGCTACGCGGGGCGGTCAGAACTACTACTACGGGATCGATTTTTACACGGGAGAGATTTCCATCGAGAATATCGTCCCTCTGAATGACTGAGTCACAAGTCACTGATTCGTTGATTGTTTGCCTTTAATCATCGGACAACCCCTGTGTTTGTTCCACCCTAGCCCGCATAAGGTAGAAGTAACCATCCAGCAACTACGCTACTAATATGGTGGAGGGGCTAACGGCGCGGCATACAGGAAGAAATTGGCCATGCCTTCGGATAAGAACAGGGGGGAGCGATTTGGAGTTTCTCAATAAATTGGAAAACTACCGGCAGCGGGAGAGAGAGTTAGCCTGGGAAGGTACTTTCCGGGATTATCTCCATTTGGTGAAGGAGCGGCCCTTCATCACCCAATTGGCCCACTCCCGGATCTACAACATGATCGTCTCCGAGGGAGTGGAGGAGATCAACGGCGTCAAGCGCTACAAGTTTTTCTCTCATGAGATGTTTGGCTTAGACAAAACGCTGGAGACGCTCGTTGAGGAGTACTTTCATTCCTCCGCCCGCCGCACCGAGGTCCGCAAGCGGATCCTCCTGCTCATGGGTCCCGTCTCAGGCGGCAAATCGACCATCGTCATGATGCTCAAGCGGGGCCTGGAGCGGTTTAGCCGCACCGAACTGGGCGCCCTCTACGCCATCAAGGGATGTCCCATGCATGAAGAGCCTCTCCACCTGATCCCGAAAGAACTGCGGGAGGATTTTCAGCATGAGTACAACGTCTACATCGAAGGCAGCCTCTGCCCGCACTGCCGCATGCGCCTCGAAACGGAGTGGAACGGCCGTATCGAGGATGTGCCTGTTGAACGGATCTTCTTCTCCGAAGAAAATCGCGTCGGCGTCGGCACCTTCAGCCCCTCTGACCCCAAGAGCCAGGACATCGCCGACCTCACCGGCTCCATCGACTTCTCCACCATCTCCGAGTACGGCTCTGAGTCGGATCCCCGGGCCTACCGCTTTGACGGGGAACTGAACAAGGCCAACAGAGGCATGATGGAATTCCAGGAAATGTTAAAAGCTGACGAAAAATTCCTATGGAACCTGCTGTCCCTGTCCCAGGAGGGCAACTTCAAAGCCGGCCGTTTCGCCCTCATCTCCGCCGACGAACTCATCTGCGCCCATACGAACGAGAGCGAATATAAGTCCTTCGTCTCGAACAAGAAAAACGAGGCCCTCATCTCGCGGATGATCGTCGTCCGGGTGCCCTACAACCTGAAGGTCAGCGACGAGGTCCGCATCTATGAAAAATTGATCTCCCAGTCCGACCTGCGCCACATCCACATCGCGCCCCATGCCTTGCGGGCCGCCGCCATCTTCTCTGTCCTGTCCCGGCTGAAGGAATCGAAAAAACAGGGCATGGACCTCGTGAAAAAGATGCGCCTTTACGACGGCGAGGACGTGGAAGGGTTTAAACAAAAAGACCTCGTCGAACTGCAAAACGAAGCCCTTGATGAGGGCATGAGCGGCGCCGACCCGCGCTACGTCATCAACCGCCTCTCGTCGGCCCTCATCCGCAAAGACACGGTCTGCATCAACGCCCTCGACGTGTTGCGCGCCATCAAAGACGGCCTTGACCAGCACCCCTCCATCTCCAAGGAGGAGCGGGACCGCCTGCTCAACTACATCGCCATCGCGCGCAAAGAATTTGACGATATCGCCAAAAAAGAGGTTCAGAAGGCCTTCGTCTACGCCTACGAAGAGTCGGCCCGGACCATGCTCAACAACTACCTCGACAACGTGGAATCTTTCTGCAACGGCACGAAACTCAAGGATCCCATCACCGAGGAGGAGATGGATCCCGATGAGAAGCTCATGAGATCAATAGAAGAGCAGATCGGGATCAGCGAAAACGCCAAAAAAGCCTTCCGCGAAGAGATCCTGATCCGCCTCTCCACCTACGCCCGCAAGGGCAAGAGCTTCGACTACACCTCCCATGAGCGGCTCAAGGAAGCCATCGAGAAGAAGCTCTTCGCCGACCTGAAGGATGTCGTCAAGATCACCACCTCCAGCCGCACGCCCAACGCCGAGCAGTTGAAGCGGATGAACGAGGTGACAGCCCGCCTGATCGAGGATCACGGCTACTGCCACGTCTGCGCCAACGAACTGCTCCGCTACACCGGCTCCCTCCTCAACCGCTAGGAGGTGGTCGGAATGTCCGGCGATTTCTCTATCAGCCGGGAGGACTGGTCGCTCCACCGCAAGGGCTTCATCGACCAGACCCGCCACCAGGAAAAGGTGCGCGAGGCGATCAAGAAAAACCTCCCCCAGATCATCAGCGAGGAAGCGCTGATCCTCAACGACGGCCAGAAGACGGTGAAGGTGCCCATCCGCTCCTTGGAAGAGTACCGCATCCGCTATGACTACAACAAGCAGAAGCACGTCGGCCAGGGCAACGGCGGCAGCAAGGTGGGCGATGTCCTCGGCCGGGAACTGCAGCCGACGCCCGGTCAGGGTAACGGCGGCGCCGGATCCGAGCCGGGCGTGGACTACTTTGAGGCTGAAGTCGATGTCGACGAACTGGAAGACATCCTCTTTGCCGACTTAAACCTCCCCAACATGGAGGAAAAGGCCGCCCCCGAACTGGAAACCGAATCCTACCGCTTCAACGACATCCGCAAAAAAGGGCTCCAGGGCAACATCGACCGCAAGCGCACCCTGATCGAGGCCTTTAAGCGAAACGCCCTAAAGGGGACCCCCGGCTTTTTCCCCGTCCTGCCGGAAGACCTCCGCTACAAGACCTGGGAGATCCACCACGAGCGCCACTCCAACGCCGTCGTGCTGGCCATGATGGACACATCGGGTTCGATGGGCAACTTTGAAAAGTACATCGCCCGCACCTTCTTCTTCTGGATGACCCGTTTCCTGCGCTCCAAGTACCACGCCGTCCAGATCGTCTTCGTCGCCCACCACACGGAGGCGAAGGAGGTCACCGAGGAGGAATTCTTCACCAAAGGCGAATCGGGCGGAACGCGCTGCTCCTCGGCCTACCAACTGGCCAACGAGATCATCGACAAGCGCTTCCCGCCCCAGGACTACAACATCTACGCCTTCCACTTCTCCGACGGCGACAACCTGTCGACCGACAACGAACAGTGCGTCCGCCTGGTCAACGACTTGTTGGGCAAGTGCAACCAGTTCGGTTACGGCGAAATCGTCCGGTCTCATTTTTCCAGCACGTTGATGAACGCCTTCCGGAAAGTCCAGGGCTCGAAGTTTTCGACGGTGACGATCCGGGATAAGAGCGAAGTGTACGGGGCGTTGAAGACCTTTTTTAAGCCGACGGAGATGTAGGCGGGAAGTATTATGTGACGTGATGCACCCTCTGGAGTATTGCAAACAAAGTGTTTGCGATGTCAGGGGGTGTTTTCTTTAGCCGTACTTTTTTGGGGTTAAGTCCATATCCTCGTAGAAGAACTCCCCGCGATGGCGATGCTACGCAAATAATTACATATTACGAAAAATAAATGTAAAACATCCTATTGACTCGTAAAAGATTGTTGGTATAGTTAAAAATTAATTTCTTCTACATCCCATAACGGAAAGGGGATAAGTAGTGAGATTTTATAGTAACCATGATAATGACCACACCAAACGATTGACCGTTCGAATTTTTATCGCCCTTCAGCGGTATGAAGACGGAATAGTAGAAGAAGAGGATCTTCTTCGTGATGTTGAGGGGATTGTCGGCGCCCTTGAAGATGAGAAAGTGCGACAATTGCTGTCCGCATTTGCGTTAAAAGTGGACGAGTCGCGACTTCTTTATGACGTTGCAGAAGGAAGAAAGGGAGGTGGGTTACTATCAATGGTTTGTGTATCTTAATTGTGAAGTTGAAGATGACGTTTTTGAATTATACTAATTTTATATCCACAACGCAACCAAACTCGTGGTGTAGGAACATTGTACCCTTCCCTAAATGAAGCAAATACCAAATGTGAACTGCGTTCCATTGGTGTCCAAGATATCGTAGAAGAAACGGGGCATATTTTTAATAATGGAGAATTTCAATTTGCTAGTTAAAATGAAACCTTCTCGAAAAAAGCCCAAAAGTGGCGACGTTTTTGTGATTCAGCCGAAAGAGGGCATATATGTCTATGGGAAGGTAATTAAAGCAGATTTGGCGAGCCCATCAGCTTTTATCCAAGGACAATATCTCGTTTTTATCTATCACACAGTTTGTGAAAAAATTGTACAACCAGTAGAACTTAACCCTCAAAAACTTTTATTTCAACCGTTGATTGTAAGTAAATTGGGATGGACAATGGGATTTTATCAAACGGTTTACTCGACTAAGGTGACGCAAGAGGATCACGCTGTCGATTATGGATTTTATGATGCAGATGAATTGAATGTTCCTATAAAAAATATCGAGAAATTCGTTGATGAAGAATGTCAACCATTGGGATATCAACCTAAGCTGTGGGATCAGTATGCATTGTCTAGCTACGGATACATCGGTAGATTGGTTCATAAGGCTCTAGCATTACATGTTGCTGAAGATCAGTAGCCATAAGAAAGGATAAACGATGGAAGCGCGTAATTTACTTATTAAAATGAAACCCTCCCGAAAAAGGCCAAAATCAGGAGACGTTTTCGTCATCCAACCGAAAAGAAGGCGTATACTTTTACGGAAAAGTGATCAAAGCAGATTTGGTAAGTCCAATTGAGTTAATTCAAGGTAAAAACTTAATTTATGTTTATCAGACAAACTATGATAGAATTGTACAACCGGTTGAACTCAGCCCTAAGGAACTATTGTTTCCCCCTCTTATTGTGAATAATGCGGGGTGGACAAGCGGATTTTTTCAAACGGTGTACTCGACTCAAATAAATGAAAAAGATTATGCTAGTGATTACGGATTCTATAAATCGAACGAAAAGAAGTTCGTTAATGAAGAAGGTCAACCATTGGGATATGAACCTAAGATGTGGGATATTTATGCATTGTCTAGCCATTGGAATGTAGGCAAATTGATTCACAAAGCCTTGCAAAACAGTTAAGTTCATGGAAGAATAGGTTAAAACCCGTAAGGCGCAGCAGTGTCTTACGGGTTTTCCTCATCTTTTTCACAACATGTATGAAAGGGAGGTATTCTCTTGGGCGCTTGGGGAACAGCGATTTTTTCAGATGATTTGGCTTGTGACGTTCGCGATGATTACCGGGAGCTTTTGGGGCAAGGACATGAAGGTCCGGAAGCGACCAAATTGTTGCTGGCGGAATGGCAGCATGCATTGAATGACCCCGATGAAGCCCCCTCTTTTTGGTTGGCCTTGGCGGCCACGCAGTGGAAGTATGGAAGACTAGAGAATGAAGTTAAATCAAGAGCTTTGGAAATCATTGATAACGGTGTAGATCTCCAACGATGGGACCATAATCCGACGTTGCTAAAACAGAGAAAAAAAGTATTAGAGAAACTAAAGGCTCAATTGAATTCTCCCCAACCAGCCACGAAAAAAGTGGCAAAGTCGAACAAATACGTAAGTGAATTCGAAGTTGGCGATGTGTTCAGCTATACGTTACAATCCGGCAATCAAGCCCTCTTTCGTGTAATTGGCATTGATAAAGATGGTAGGGGAAGCTATCCGATTTGCGAACTATGCGATGGGGGCGATGGAAAGGATTTCTCCGTCGGGGCGATGAGCAGAAGTCCCTATCGGACCGGCAAAGGCGGTCTTCGCCAATTGATACTTAAGCAGGATTCATTAAGAGACTATCCGGCTAAACGGCTAAAATTAGTTGTCAAGGGCGCAAGTCCTCAACAAGAACGAGACAGGCCGCTGATTTTGTCATGGAAAGTGCTTGATGACGTTTTGAACCGGTATTTTGGTTTAAACTAGGGAACCGCTTACTCATTCACGGCCCTTGGAGGGTACGGCGGATATGTAAAGATAGTGTTCTTGTTTTGATCCAGGGCGTGGATTTTTTCTACGATCATAGGGTCATTGTCAACCTGCGCAAATTGAAAATAGCCATCCTCCGTCGGTTTGACTGCCCCTGTTTTTCCATCGGTAAAGATCATCTTCATCTCATTTATTTTATCATCATTGACTTTCCCGCCGATGAAAACGAAGGCGTGTTCTGGGTTGCGGACTCCTGTCGTGGTTATTCCCGGTCCGCCTGAAGCGACGGCGGAAGTAAAGGCGATGTGGGGTTGCTCATCAATAGGAGCAGTTATGATATTTTTCTCGCCGGTAAATACCACTAACGACTGGCAATTGCGATTGGTTTCCTTGAAAAGAATCGTTAGGAACCGGTATTCTTCTATCTTCTGGTCAAAAATGACCCTGACATGGGACATTTTAGCGTGACCGTCGTTTTCTTTTATATACGCGAATACCTTGTCCAGCGCAGGATCCTGGGTCGCGATTTCTCTGGCAGAAGTTTCTAAAGAAGTCTCTGAAGAAGTCCCGGAAGAAGGTGGGCGCTGCGGGTTGCACGCTGTCAGCGACAGTGAAAACAGCGCAAGGATTAACATGTTCACAATCAGCCTTCGTCCCATCATAAAACCTCCATAAAGAAAAATCGGCAAGGCGCAGTTCCTCCATACACGCCAGCGGCGGATGGGGCAAGTGAGTTTAACGTCATTCACTGGGTACTGCACCGAGCATTGTAAATCTAAGGAGAGGATATTACAACCAGCAAGGTGATTACGCATATCATCGCATGGAAAGCGCCAATTCGGCAAGGTTGAATGGTAACTGCGAAGCCCCCTTTCTCGTAGGAAACAGAATGCGCGATAAATATTCGCGAGCTATAATGACCATGTATCAACAATAACAAATTTGGCACAGCAGGATATCACGCGAATCCACAGAAATACCTACTTGTCTATGAAATCTGCGAGGGGGGGGCTTCCATTGTTGCCGACCCAGCTGAAACAACGCAGTGCCACTGACTCGCCAACCCCCGCTGTGTCACCCGATCAGGGGGCGTCACAAAAGACCGCGATCCTACCGTCCCCCGCCACCCTGCCGGGGCTCTTTCTTTTGCTCGCCTTAACGGGTCTCGGCTTTTTGGGCAACTACTTCAACCTGACCCTCTTTTTCGGCGTCGAGTTTTTATTCGGCAGCATCGCCGTCATGATCGTGCTCGTTCTCTTCGGCCTGCCTTGGGGCATGGCTGTTTCCGCCCTGGTGGCCGGGTATACACTGATCCTGTGGAACCACCCCTATGCCGCCATCATCTTCGTGCTGGAAACCCTAACGGCAGGACTGGCGCTGCGGCGATGGCCCCACGGCCTCGTCTTTGCGACCAGCCTGTTCTGGGTCTTCGTCGGCATGCCGCTGGCCTGGGTCTTTTATTATGGTGTGATGCATGTCGATCCCACATTGACCTTGCTGGTGGTGCTGAAACAAGGGACCAACGGGATCTTCAACGCGCTGATCGCCAGCCTGCTGCTCCTCTATGTCCCTTTCGACCGCTGGGGGATTCCGCTTCGCCCACAATTCCGGCGCACCCTTGCGCAGACATGGTATCTGTCGCTCATGGCCTTTGTCCTGATCCCGGCGATTTTGATGCTGACGGCTTACAGCCGCGACGCCTTTACCAAAATCGAGCAGACGGTCATTTCCCAATTGGACAATGTCTCCGCCAATACGGGGAAACGGCTGGGCCTCCGCTACCAGGAAGGGCTGCGTTTGTTGCAGGAGGTCGCCCGCATCGCCGCGGAAGCCGATATGCGCCCTGTGCCGAAGCTCCGGGATGCGCTGGAAATGACCCAGCATATCCGCATGGACTATTCCCATATCCGTTTGTACGACACCGCCGGCGTCCCCATCGCCGGATTCGATTCGCAGGCCTCTTCCGAATCGATGACAGAACAAGGCATCCAACAGGTGAGGGAGACGCAAGAGCCCTATGTGTCGAAAGCCTTCCTCGATAAGGACGGTCTCCCGGCTGTGGTGACGGCGATCCCTGTGCTCAGAGAGGACCGCCTGCTCGGCATCGCCGCCGGTCGCTTAAACCTTAACTTTATCCGCTTGCACCAGCTCACCTCTTCCATTGACTCGACGGGACACACCCAGGTGACTCTGTTGGACCAGACCGGACACGTCCTGGCGAGCACCCGGGCGGACCTTTCCTTCATGACCGACTTTGCCGGCAGACAAACGGGCGAGGTTGTCCCGCTTCAAGACGGACTGATGCAACGAGCGCCTTCCGAAAATAACCTGCCGGCGGTGACGAAATGGCAGCGATCGACCTATTTCCGGGAGACGACAGTGAGCGCCCACATCCCCTGGAAGGTGATCGTCGAGATCCCGCTGGCGCCCTATCAAAAACGGCTCATGGAGGAGTACATCCGCAACCTGGCGCTCATGCTGGCCTTTACCTTCTCCGCCCTGGCCATCGGCGCCTGGCACAGCCGGCAGAGCGCCCTCCCCGTCTCCCGGTTGGTCGAAGTAACCCGGGACCTGCCCGACAAAATTCTCTCCCGGACAAAGGTAAACTGGCCCCAAAGCCCCATTGCCGAATTTGACGACCTGATCGCCAACTTCCAGGTGATGGCCGGCGCCTTGCAGGAAAAGTTCCAGCAGATCCGGCAGGCCAAAGAAACATTGGAAGAGAAGGTCCAGGAACGCACCCAGGCGCTGGCCGACGCCAACCTGGAGTTGAGCCATGAGCAGGTATTTATCTCCACCGTCCTGGACACCTCCGGTGCGCTGATCCTGGTGCTGGATCTGGAGGGCCGTATCATCCGATTCAACCGCGCCTGTGAAGAGGTTTCCGGCTACACCTTTGACGAGGTAAAAGGAAGAATGCTCTGGGACTTCCTGCTGCTGCCGGAGACGGCGGAAAAGCTCGAAGCGGCCTTT
The DNA here is from genome assembly GCF_009877425.1 of Heliomicrobium undosum. Taxonomy (NCBI): domain Bacteria; kingdom Bacillati; phylum Bacillota; class Clostridia; order Eubacteriales; family Heliobacteriaceae; genus Heliomicrobium; species Heliomicrobium undosum. The sequence continues at coordinate 26,731 of NZ_WXEY01000012.1, forward strand.
CGACATCCCCAAGAAGAGACCTTCCTCTGGAAAAATGAAAACCACTGGGTCACCAAAACGGGACGACTGCGCATGATCGCCTGGTCCAACGCCCTGCTTTACGATCGATCAGGACAGGCCGAGTACATCATCTCCACCGGCATCGATGTGACAGAACGGCAGCAGGCCGAGGAGCAGCGCCTGCGGCTGGCCGACGAGTTTAAACAGACCATCCAGATGCTGCCGAACATCGTCTTTAAGTTGATGCGGCAGTCGGACGGCCGGTTTTGCTTCACTTTTAATGAAGGCGCCCTGGCGGAGAAGTTCGGCCTCACGACCGAATCGGTCAAGGGCCGGGCTATCGAAGAAGTCCATCCTCCTGAGTTCTCCCGGATCTCCGTGCCTGCCATCGAGGGTGTTTTCCGCGGAGAAGTCCATGAGTTCATCAACGAACTGGGCGGACACATCTTTTACAACTACGCCAAACCCTACTATGAAAAGGGCGAGCGGCAACCCTCCGGCGTGGTAGGCTTCGTCTCCGACATCACCGAGTTGAAGAAAACCGAGGAAGAACTGGTCAGGCAAAAACAGGCGGCCGAAAAGGCCAACCAGGCCAAGAGCGACTTTTTGGCCATGATGAGCCATGAGATTCGCACCCCCATGAACGGCATCCTCGGTATGACGGAACTGCTGCTCCATACGCCCCTGAACGAAGAACAACGGGACTGTGCCGTCACTGTTCACGAGTCGGCGCAACTGCTGATGGCGATCATCAATGACGTCCTCGATTTCTCCAAGATCGAAGCCGGCAAGATGGAACTGGAGTCGGTTCCCTTCTATGTGGAACCGCTTGTCGACGGCGTCGAAAAACTGTTGCAGCGCCATGCCCGCGAGAAGGGGATTGGCCTCACGTCCCTCGTCGATGCCCGGATTCACAAGGCCTTGCTCGGCGATCCCGTCCGGGTGCGCCAGATCCTGCTGAACCTGACCAGCAACGCCATCAAGTTTACAGATGGCGGGCAGGTGTCGATCGTGGCGAGCCTGCTGGCCCGGGAGGGAGAAGGCTTCCGGATCCGCTTTGATGTCACCGACACGGGCATCGGCATTGAAAAGGATGTGCAGGCGCGCCTCTTCCAGCCCTTCACGCAGGCCGACGGCTCCACCACCCGGCGCTTCGGAGGGACGGGCCTGGGGCTGGCCATCTCGAAACGCCTCGTCGATATGATGGGCGGAGAGATCGGCCTGGAAAGCGAGCCGGGCAAGGGATCCACCTTCTGGTTCGTCATTCCCTTTCCCCTGGCGCAAGAGCGCGCGAAGTCTGCGGCAGGCGGAAAGGGCTCCGCGACAGCCCCAGGAACGACACTCCCAGGAACGACACCCTCAGGAGGGAAGCTTCCAGGGGAAAAGACCGCTTCCGTGACAAAAGACATGCGGGTTTCCTCACCTCCGGGTAATGGGAAGCGGGTGCTGCTCGTTGAGGATAACCCTGTCAATCAAAAGCTGGCCAGCGCGCAGTTGAAGAAGTTGGGATACCCTGTCCGCGCAGTGAAGAACGGGACGGAAGCCATCCTGGCTTACAGAGAAGAGGCATTCGCAATGATCCTGATGGACTGCCAGATGCCGGAACTGGACGGCTTCGAAACGACCAGGCGCATTCGGGCTATGGAAGAAGGCACGGGCAAGCGCGTGCCCATTGTGGCCATGACAGCCATGGCCATGCAAGGAGACCGGGAACGATGCCAGGCGGCCGGCATGGACGGTTACCTGAGCAAGCCGGTGGAAATCAAGGAACTGGCCGAGGTGCTGGCGCGGTGGATCGGCAACGTTGAATAGCCCGAAAGAGTCGGTGATGTTGTCCGAAAGAGTCGAGAAAATCTGGGATAGTAGGATTTGGAATAAAAGGAAAGATAGAAAATTAAAAAAATAACTTAGTTCATTACTACTCATTTTGTACTATTTTCGTTAGAATAAAGGGGCAAAGCGAAAGAGCGCGCCGCCTCATCGAACTCCACCACTCCACCCCCAAAGCGGTGGGGTTTTTTTATTTTGCGCTAAGCGCCTCGTCAAAGGAATAGAGATGACCAGAGGGGTATTTGGGAGGGGAGCAGGAATTGGCGCTGCCAAAAGTGATTCAAGTGGACAAAGAAAAATGCAAGCACTGTCTTGCTTGTCTGGAAGCCTGCCCGGTCAAGTTATGCAATGTCGTCGAAGCCGACCAAGTCTCCGTCATTGACGATCTTTGCATCGGCTGCGGCGAATGTGTCCGAATTTGTAACGCCAAGGGCCACAAGGCCCGGACCGGCGTTGACGATTTTCCGGAGTTTCTATCGGATCTGCAAAAGGGCATTGCCATCGGCGTGCTGATCGCGCCGGCGGCTGCCGTCAACTATCACGGGCGGCTCCCGCAATTGATCACTGCCTTGAAACAGATGGGGGTCAAGGCAGTCATCGACGTCAGTTTCGGCGCCGAACTGACCACTTATCTCTACCTGAAGGCCTTAAAAGCGGGGGCGCGCAAGCCGATCATTGCCCAGCCTTGCCCGGCCATCGTCACCTTTATCGAGACCTACCAACCGGATTTGATTCCCTATCTCGCCCCCACCCACTCGCCGGCGCTCGATGCCGCCGTCTGGGTGAAAGGCCGCCCCGAATTTCGAAACCTCAAGCTCGCTTTTGTTGGTCCCTGTCTGGCCAAGCGGCGCGAGTTTCACGACCCGAATACGAAAGGGATCGTTTCCTACAACGTCACCTACGCCTCCCTGGACCGCTATTTCGCCGAGAAGAGGATCGACCTCAGCCGGCTGGCGCTGTCCGCCTTCGATTCGCCGGAGGCGGAGCGCGCCGTCGTCTATTCCCAGCCGGGCGGTTTAACAGAGACCTTTCAGCGCTTCGGCGTGCCGGTGGACCGAGCCGACATCCCCCGCGTCGAAGGGGCCGGAGAAGTCTACAGCGAGTACATCCCTATGCTGAAGGAGGATATCCGGCGCGGCCAGGCGCCCGTTCTGGTCGACATCCTCAACTGCCTCCACGGCTGCAATGTCGGTCCGGCGACCACCCACCACTTGACGCGCTACCAGGTCGATCGGGTCATGGACGAGCGAAAAAAGGCGCAAGTGGAAAAACATAAACAGAAAAAAAGCGGGCTCTTTTCCAAGGGAAAAGAGCCCTTTGAGCAGGTCTATGCCGAACTGGAGCGCAGCGGACTCGATTTCTCCCGCGCCTACACCGATCGCTCCGCCCTTTGCCGTTCCGCTGAACCGAGGCGGGAAGAGGCGGAACGGATTTGGGAAAACCTGCATAAGCCCACGGAAGAGGAACGCAAAATCAACTGCCAGTGCTGTGGTTACGGCACTTGTGCTGAGATGATGCGGGCGATTTTTAGCCAACGCAACCGCGTCGACAGCTGCAAGTATTACCTGATCAAAGAAAACGAACTGAACCTGTCCCGGAAGACGCAGGAGGCGGAAGCGGCGGAGCGGTGGGCCAGTCTGAGCGAGCAGGAGAAGCTGCGGGTCCAGGAGACCTATGAACGGTTGATCGTGCTGAACAAGCAGGTGGCCGACACGGTGGCCCAGATCGGCGCCACCAACGACGATCTCTCCCACAGCTTCCAGACGATCATCCAGGGCGCCACGGAGATGGTCGATGAGATGACCCGTTTGTCGGAGGACTCGGGCCGGATCCGCGGTTTCAGCAAAGACTCGGCGGAGATCATCGATCAGATCCAGAACATCGCCGCCCAGACAAACCTGCTGGCCCTCAACGCCGCCATCGAGGCGGCCCGGGCGGGCGATAGCGGACGCGGCTTTGCCGTCGTGGCTGACGAGGTGAAAAAACTGGCCCACCAGTCCGCTTCCGGGACCGACCGGATCCGCGAATTCATCAGCGCCATCGCCGACGAGTCGGGATCCCTCGATCATAAGACGGCCCACGCCCTAGAAGTGTCTCAGCGGATCACCGTCGCCATAGAGCATACAGCGGAAATCCTCAAGCGGCAATCGCGCGAACTGGCCGACGAGGCCGACAAGTTGAAGTCCATGCGAGAGGAAAGCGGCAGAAAGCAATAAAAAAACGCCGGCAGCGCCGGCGGGGCGGGCAGGAACGTAACGTTCCCGCCCGTTTTTTGATTTTGGCGGACATCACAAGTCTTTGCGATCAAAGACCCGGATCGCCAGCCAGAGCGAAGCGACGATATAGAGGCCCACATAGGCCAGCATCAGGTTGCTCGGCGGCGCCGTGACGCCGAAGGGGCCTGCCGCCAGGGAGGCCAGCGGGTTGGTGTCGCCGCCGCCGACGATGTTCATCAATTTGCGAAAGAGGGTGTCGCTGGGGATGATCAGGCTGACAGCGATGCCCGTATTGATGAGGTCGCCGCGGTTGATCAGACCGCCGATCTGTTCGAGGAAACCGCCGATGACGGACAGGGCGTACAGCATGACGGAAACGATGCCGGCGGTGAGGGTGCGAAAGAGGGTGCTGAACAGCAGCGCTACGGCCAGGAGCAACAACGGCTGGAGGAGGAAGACGGCGGCTCCCGCCAGCAGGCTGCCGGTGTTCAGCGCCGTGAGCGCCGAATGGTTGTAGTGGCCGTTGAGGAGCATGATGCCGGCGTAGAGGAGCAGGGCGTAGACGGTCAGCAGGATGCCGTAGCCGAGGAACTTGCCGAGGACGATCTCCCGCCGCCGCATCGGTTTGGACACGATGGCCTGGAGCAGGCCGTTTTCGATCTCCGAGGCGATGGAGCCGACACTGGCCAACAACGCCAGCAGCGCCAGGAGAAAAGAGGAGAAGTAGAGGCCGGCGCCCAGAAGTTGCTGGCCCATGACTTGCCGGGCAATCAGTTGGACGCTGCCGGGGACCGACTGTATTTTGGCGAATTCTTTGGCGAAGAGGTGCAACGCGGCGCCGTAGAGGGCGAGAAAGACAGCCGAGAGCAGGAGGGTGAGCAGGAAGATCCGTTTTTTAGACGCCTCCTGGAAGGTGAGGCGGGCAATGGCGAACAGGTCTGATCCCTCCTAACCGTCGGCGATGGTTTCGAGAAACAGTTCTTCGAGGGAACCGGCCAGGGGGGCCACCTCATGGATGGGGATGCCCGAGTGAACGAGCGCCTCCACCAACCGGGGGATGTCGGGTGTTCCTTCCTCCCAGGTGAAGACCCACTCCGTGCGAGGCGTTTTGTCCAGTCCGGCGGACAAAGGTGTCTCCCGCGTCAGGGAGACGCCGGAAAGGGCAGGTATCCGCGCCAGGTCAAAAGGTGTCCTGCAGCAGTCTGCGTTGACGACGACCCGCGCCTGCCGCAGCGGCCCGGCCAGTTCCCGCCAGTCGCCCTGGAAGAGCAGCCGGCCCTGTTTGATGATGGCGATGCGGTCACAGACCGTCTCCAGTTCGCTCAGGAGGTGGCTGTTAAGGAAGACCGTCTTGCCCTGGGCGCGCAGTTGGACGAGAAGGTCGCGGACCTCCTTGCGCCCGATGGGGTCGAGGGCCGATGTGGGTTCATCGAGGAAGATCAGTTCTGGGTCGGGCAGAAGGGCGCAGGCGAGGCCGATGCGCTGCTGCATGCCCTTGCTGTACTCACCGACACGCTTGCGCCCCTGTTCCCCCAGACCGACCATTTCCAAGACGACGGGGAGCCGCGCCGATGTCTCTTGCGCCGAGAGGCCGTAAAGGGAGGCGTGAAAGCGAAGCAGTTCTTCGCCGCTGAGCCAGTCGTGGTAGCGGAAGGCCTCCGGCAAAAAGCCGATCCGTTTGCGGACGGCCACCTCTTCGACGGGGCGGCCCAGCAAGTAAGCCTCACCGGCGGTCGGTTTGAGCAGGCCCACGAGCATTTTTACGAGGGTGCTCTTGCCGGCGCCGTTGGGGCCGAGGAGGCCGAAGATGGAGCCGCGGGGGACGGCCAGGGAAATATCCCGGCAGCCCCCGCGGCCTTGATAGGTTTTCGTCAATCCGATCGTTTCAATGGCCGGCACGGGTTCACCTCATATGCTTGCCGTCGGCTGGCTGCCGGCGGTTATTTCAGCGAGCGGGCCACCTTCAGGAGCGTATCTTTATCGACGGGGCCGTTCATTTGATAGAGGGCGCCTTGATCCACCCAGAACAGGTGGCTGATGCCGCGCTTGTTGACGCTGTAGACGCCTTCGGCGCCGTTGATGTCGACTTTTTCGACGGAGCCGTCCACATCGGGAACGACCATGGTGTGCTGCCAGTCTTCGATGCCGGCCAACTGGGTGCGCACGTCCTGGGGCAGGAGCGGGAAGTCGAGCAGGGCCGCCCGCAGGTCGCGCGGATTGACGCCGGCGGGAACGGTCAGTTCCGGGCTGGAGAACTGGCTCAGGTTGATGCGGCTGTGATTCCCCTCGTGGACGAAGGCGTTCCGCGCGCTGGCGGGGATGCGCAAGCCGAAGGCTTTGCCTTGCAGGCTCTCCGGCAGCAGAGTGGTCGCCCCCATCCCTTTCAGCAGGTTGTTCACCTGAGCCACATCGAGGCGGAACTCGGAACGTCCCTCGGAAGAGACGGCCACTTCGATGGGACGGTTGAAACCGTCAGGCAGGAAGGCAGGCTGCTTGAAGGCGAAGGGCAGCAGTTCGGTTGCTTTGGCGGGAGAGACTCGGTTCTCTTCCGGTTTTTTCAGGACATCGACCTGGCCGAACTGCTTCAGGTCGACCTGACCGACCTTGGACTTGACCGCCTGGGCCATGTCGTTAATCTGTTCCGGCGAGACCTGAACGACCTGCAGTTTCTGCACCCGGAAGAGGGAGAGGAAATCGGCGACAGCCTGTTGCACCGGGGCGACCGTCAGAGCGCCTGTCACCAGGGCGGCGGCTGCGGCAACGCTCAGCCATTTTTTCCATTGTGTTGTCATCATGGTTCCTCCTTGTTTGTCCTTGGGAAGGGGAGCGCGGAGCTTGTCGGGTTGGAAGGGCGGGAGGGCGGTCGCCGGCGGGAAGGGGGCCTCGGTCTCGATTACCTGTTGGTAAGCGGTCACCTGCCGGTTCGACCAATGTTCCAGTTCCGTCAGTTCTGACAGCGTGGCGGCGCAAGGGGCGCAGGTGTCCAGGTGGCGTTGCAGTTCTTCTTTTTCGGCAGCGGATACTTCATTGTCCAGGAAAGCCTGCCAGGTTCCCTGATCACGGCAGTTCATCGGATCACCCCCCCTTTGTGCGGCTGGTTGCGGAGCAGTTGTTCGTAGGCCTTTTTGAATCGCTCGCGGGCGCGAATGAGCACCGTGCCCACGGAACTGCGGCCGATCTCGGTTGCAGCGGCGATCTCATCGTAACTGAATCCGGAGAACTTGAGCAGCAGGACGAGGCGGTCTCTCGATTGCAGCCGGTCGAGGGCCAGGCGGGTGAGGCGCGCCTCCTCCCGCTCCAGCACCACCTGTTCCGCCGACAGCGCCGTTGTGGCCGACATCTCGGCGGCGGTCCGGAGAAAAACCTTTTCCTCGCGCTGCCGGCGGCTGCCCTCGCTGCGCAGGTGGCTGTAGCAGAGGTTGCTGATCACCTTGCTCAGCCAGGCGGCGGGGTGCTCCACCGTGTCGAGGCCGGTTCGATGCAACCGCAGGAAGGCCTCCTGGACGAGATCCTCCGCAGCGGCAGGGTCCCCCAAAAGGAAGGTGGCCTGGCGACCCAACTTGGGCGCCATTTCCCGATACAGTTGTTGAAAACGCTGTTCCATATTCTCACCGTATATCGGCGTTGAAATGGCGATGGGATGGCCGTCTATGCTCTTCTCCCCCTTATAGCCGTTGCGCAACGGTCCCTTTTGGGTTTCCATAGTAGAGACGGCGTCGGGAGCGAAAAGGTGACAGGATGAGATGAGACTTTTTCGTGCGTCAGAGATTACAATAACAAGAAGAAGGCCCTTCGGACAAGCCGGAAAGGCATGGGATAAGCAGAATAAGCAGAAGAACATGAACGGAGGATGTGGCATGTTGGAAAAAGAGATGCGCATGCGATCGATCACGAAACGGGAGCTTGGCCAATGCCTCGTCGAGCTTGGCGGGGTGGAGCAGTCGCAGGGGCGCTTCGAGGGTGAGGGTTGGCGCGTCGACTTGGGCGCGGAACGGAAGGTCTCCATCGGCGCCTTCCGCCTGCCGGAGATCGTGGTGACCATCCGGGCTGAACCGGATGTCTTTGAACGTTTCCTGGCGAGGTTCCGACTGAAGACGCTGCGCGGCGGGTAGCGATTCACCTGGGCTGACGCATATGGCTGGCAGCTACTCTTTTCCATCGGCGTAGGGCTTGATGGACATGAGCATGTTTTCCTTCATCCGCCCGTACAGATTTTTTCGGACGGGCGGAAAGAGGGAGAGGAATGACAAAAAGGCCTGAAAGGATCGGTTGCCGAGTTCCTTGTGAGGATAATCGTAGAGGCCGTTGCGGCGGAAAAAGCGATGGTCGGCGGCAAAAATGCCCCGCAACCGGTAGACAAGATCCCGGAAGATCAGCCGCCCGCCTGTCCCCCAGAAAGGCGCCGGCGCCTGGGCGCGGGCGTCGATGGAGCGAATCATCCGTTCAGCTAGGGCCACCAGGAGGGCGGCAGCCCTTTCGGGCTCCTCGTCGGTGACGATACCGACGTGATGGCCCCCGCTGACCTGGGCGTAGGCTTCCAGTATGATCTGGAGGTTCGGCAATGCGCGAAGGGGACCCGAGATTATGTAGGCGATCTGTTTTCCCTCGTAACCTTTGATGTGTCCGTAGACGAAGCTGCGATCTAAATAGCGTTTCCAGCGGGAAGAGAGGAAGCGGTCCACAATCGCGCCGGCGAAGACGACCGCATCGGACGGCGCCACGATGGTGTCTAGGATCCTTTGCACGTCATCATTGTAGACGCAGCGGTTGTCATAGCCGCAGTGCAGGCAGCCCAGGCATCCCCCCTGGATGGCCAACTCCTGAAGGTCGACGATCTGTACCGGTTCCGGAAAATGCCCGGCAAAGGCGTCAACCATGGCGCCCAGGTTGCCTTCCTTCCCGTCGGTGAGGATGACGATGCGGCGGGTTTCGGTCCTGGGCGCGCGAGGAAGCGTGTTGGACGCCTGGGGAGGCGGATCCGCCTGGGAAAGCGCGTCAGCATTGGAAAGCGCGCCTGGGAATGCGTGGTGGCAGGGGGGGCGCCCCGCAGGCAGCGGCTCGTACCGGCGGGCCACCGGGACGCTCGTTTCGGCGGCGCGGAGGAATTCGCCGGCGAAAAAGAGCAGGTTCCGGCGGTGTTCCTCGCGGGCCAGATCGTTCATTTCCGCTAAAAACTCTCCCGTGTACGCCATGCCCCAGTCGTCACAGATCCCATGGAGGTATTCTGCGGCGGTGTTATCAAAGAAATGGACCGACGTGAGCAGAACGGCGGCGTATTTTTCGCGAAAAATTTCTGTAACGCCCCGTTCCCCGGCGAGTTCGATAAACCGTTTCAACTGGGAAGGCACGAGATAGTAGTAAACGGGAGAGGCCCACAGGACGGCCTTCGATGCGGCGATGGCGTTGACAACCCCTTGCCAGGCCTTGGGATCCTTCTCAAGCCGTTGGATGTCTCGGGAGATATGGAGGATCTCCCACTCATGATCGGGGAGAATCCGTTCGAGGTAGCGGACGTACTGCAGGGTGATGCTGAGTTCCCCTTTGGGGCTCCCGCTGAGGACGGCAATTTTCATAAAAACAGCCTCCTTGGAAAAAATGGAACACCCGTAGCCTCTCTTTCGCGGCGACGGGTGTTTTTCCTCTTATTGTATTGCTGATGGATTTTTTCCATGCGGGCCAGCGCTGGTCAGCGCCATATCGCCCCGGTCACCCCCGGGTTGCGGCGACCCGGACAGCCGGTCGTCCCGCTTGCAGCAGACCTGCGCAGTATTCGATGATCTCCCGGCGGCGGACGATGCCGATGAAGACGCCGCGGTCATCGAGGACAGGGACAAAGTTCTGTTCGCTGGCCAGCGAGATCAGTTCCTCCATCTCAGCGTAAATGTGCACCGGCTTGATGTTCATCCGCCGCGGCACATCGTTGAGGGAGACCTTGTGCATGTTGTCGAAGCTTAGGCCCGGCGTATTCTTCCATTTCCAGAGGAGATCGCCCTCGGTGAGGGTGCCCACATACCTCCCCTGGCTGTCGATGAGGGGGACGGCGGTATAGCGATGGTATTCCATCTTTTCCGCCGCCTGCCGCATGGTGGCGTGGATGGGGAGATGGATCACATCCTTCTTGGGGATAAGAAAAAAAGCGATGTTCACGTCCGGTTTCTTCCTTTCTCCAGCGACGCTTACGTGTTTAGCTGACGGGTTCGGGCCGCGGAGTTGTGAAAATTAAGACTATTTCCTGGATTTGTATTGGAACCATTCTCACAAGGAGATCATACACTGCTGCGCCACTTTTGTAAAACCCTTGATTCCGGCGAAAGTGTTCTTTATCACGGGCTTCCCTTGTGATTTCTATTGTTTTTATGTTAAGGATTTGTTTTTTGTTCGGAGGAAAACAAGGCGGCGCCGTCGAACGTAAAGGTCAGCTTTAAACGGAAGAAAATGGGCATCAAAATAATATTTTGGTGTGTAATCGAACATTCTCGTCCGGGGGGCGTCGACGTCGCTTGCTCTGTTGGCGAACCGTCTGGCCGGAATATAGGAGAAATGGGGGCGGGCGCTAATGTATTCGGCTCGAACGGGAAAAGTCTCAGAACAATATGCCATCGGTGATATACTGGCCGCCGACGTATTCACGGTAGACGGCAGGCTGTTGATCCCCAAGGGGACGGTGCTCACCGATGTCATCTACCGTCAAATCCTCAAGTGGGAAGAGATCGGCATCCTCACCGGCCAGAAGCCCAAGACCGTCAACGGTATAGAGATGCAGTACGAATCGCTGAAGAAAGTGGGACAGGAACAAGTCCTCTTTCAGCAGTCCATCGAGACGGTGCGCGATGTCTTTCTCGACATGCGCGAGGGGCATGGGTTCAACGAAGGCGCCATCCGCAGCACCACGTCGGACATCGTTTCCGCCATCGCCCGCGATGAAAAGATCGGGCTGCGCCTATCGCGGCTGTGGGAATCAGACGATTACACCCTCCATCACTCCGTCGATGTGTGTCTGCTGAGCACGATGATCGGTATGAGCCTGGGCCTCTCAAAAGCCGAGTTGGAGAGCCTGGCCGTCGGCGCCATCCTCCATGACATCGGCAAGATCTATATCCCCGACGCGATCTTGAACAAGCAGGGCAAGTTGACCGACGAAGAATTCGCCCTGATCCGGACCCATCCCGAGGCGGGGATGAAGGTCTTCCAGGAGAGCGGCGTCCGACTGCCGGAAGAGCAGATGGCCTGCATCCTCCAGCACCAGGAGTGGTGCAACGGAAAAGGCTATCCCAACGGCCTGCGCTATGCCCAGATCCACCTCTTCGCCCGCATCGTCGCCGTGGCCGACGTCTACTCGGCCTTGACGACAAACCGGTCCTACCGGGGGCGGCTCGATCACATCAACGCCGTCAGCATCATGAGTTCTCACGCCCGGGACCATCTCGACAAGCACATCGTCTTTGTTTTCGTCGACCGGCTGCGCGACCTGATGCTGAACACGCGGGTGCGCCTCTCTACCGGCGAGGAGGGCTATGTGGTCCAGTTCTACGAAGAATCTCCCCTCCAGCCGACGGTGCTGGTGACGGAGACGGCCGACGGGCGCAAACTGGTCAGCCCCTACCTGATTCATCTGAAGGAAAAAACTGACGTTTATATTCAGCAAGTTTTATTCGGCAAAATCTAAAAGATAATGTTATAATTAGAGCATATGTGGATTTTTTCGCAACGGGGAGGCGATTGGACTGATACGCTTTGAAAAGGTGAACAAGTGGTTCGGGAAGCTGCACGTGCTTCGCGATATCGATTTACATATCCGCGAAGGGGAAGTTGTCGTCGTCATCGGTCCCAGCGGCTCCGGCAAAAGCACATTGCTCCGCTGTATCAACAAGCTGGAGACAGTCACCGAAGGGCGCTTGACGGTGGACGGTTTTCGCATCGACGATCCCAAGACCAACATCAATCTCCTGCGCCAGGAGATCGGTATGGTCTTCCAGCACTTCAACCTCTACCCCCACAAGACGGTCCTGGAAAACATCACCCTGGCCCCGATCAAGGTGCGCAAGGTCGCCAAAGAGGAAGCCGAGAAGACGGCCATGTTCTACCTGAATAAGGTGGGTATCCCGGAAAAGGCGCAGGCCTTCCCCTCTCAACTCTCCGGCGGCCAGCAGCAGCGGGTGGCCATCGCCCGGGGTCTGGCCATGAAACCGAAGATCATGCTTTTTGACGAGCCCACCTCGGCCCTTGACCCGGAGATGATCAACGAGGTCCTGGATGTCATGAAGACCCTGGCCAAGGAAGGCATGACCATGGTCGTCGTCACACACGAGATGGGCTTCGCCCGCGAGGTGGCCGACCGCGTCATCTTCATGGACAACGGCTCCATCGTCGAAGAGGGGACGCCGGAACACTTCTTCATCAACCCCCGGGAAGACCGGACCAAGTTGTTCCTGAGCAAGATCCTCACATCGGCTCGCTAGCTCTTGCACTCTCTTGTCCCTTTTTGTTCTCTTCCGCTCTTTTCCGCTCTTCTCGTATATCCACCGATCTCGCTGATTTCGGCGGGCCCCACAGGGCAGCCGGAAGCATAAAAAAATATTAAAAGGAGGATGTCCATGTTCAAGAAGTGGACCAAAGGAATCGCCCTTTGCTGCACAGCGGCACTCCTGGGCACGTTGGCGGTTGGCTGCGGCGGCGGCGCTCCGGCCGGCGGCGAGAAGAAACCCGCCGAGTCCCAGACCCAAGCCTCCGGTGACTACATCCAGACCATCAAGAACCGCGGTTACCTGATCGCCGGCGTCAAAAACGACGTGCCCCTCTTCGGACAGTTGAAATCCGGCGCGGACAAGCCCGAGGGCTTTGAAGTCGACATCATGAAGGAACTGGCCAAGAAGCTCTTCGGTGACGAGAGCAAGGTCAAGCTGGAGAAGGTGGAGTCCCAGACCCGCATCCCCATGCTGCAAAACGGCCAGATCGACATCGTCGCCGGCACGACGACGATCACGGAAGACCGGAAAAAGCAGGTCGATTTCTCTGATGTCTACTTCATGGCCGGCCAGTCGCTGCTCGTGAAAAAGGGCAGCCCCATCAAGAGCGTGACCGACCTGAAAGACAAGTCCGTCTCGACCGTTCGCGGCTCCACCAGCGCCAAGAACATACGGGAAAAAGCGCCGAACGCCAAAGTGGATGAGTACGCCACCTACACGGAAGCCTTCCAGGCCTTGAAACTGGGACGTTCCGATGCCATGACGACGGACAACTCCATCCTGATGGGCTTTGTGACGGATGATCCCAACTTTGAACTGGTCGGCGGCCTCTTCACCGAAGAGCCCTACGGCTTCGGCTTCCAGAAGGGCCATCCCGAGTGGGTCAAGTATGTCAACGACTTCATCAAAGAGATGAAAGCGAACGGCAAGTACGACGAGCTCTATAAGAAGTGGTTCAAACAGGATCCGCCCAAGTAAGGAGTCTGAGCTTGCGGGGAGTGGAGCGCGCTTCACTCCCCCTTTGTTGTGAAAGGAGGGTACGCCTGCATGGAGCAGTGGAATGACGTGTTATCTTATGGGCCACAGTTTTTCTCCGGTCTGAAGGTGACCATCGAAGTGACCCTCTATTCCTTGCTGCTGTCCATGGTTATCGGCGTCGCCATCGCCATCCTGCGCGTTTCCGGCTCCAAAGTCCTCAACGCCTTCGGCGTCGCCTACGTGGAGTTTTTTCAAAACACCCCGTTGATCATCCAGGTCTTCTTCATCTATTTCGGGACGCCGGCGCTGGGCATCAAGCTGTCGGGTTTCGCCTGCGGCACCATCGGACTGGCCATGTATACAGGCGCCTACATCGGCGAGGTCTTCCGGGCCGGCATCCAGGCGGTGCCGAAGGGGCAGATGGAGGCGGCCCGTTCTTCCGGGATGAGCTACTTGCAGGCCATGGGTTATGTCGTCCTGCCCCAGGCGGTGAAGATCGTGCTCCCGCCCTTGACGAACCAGGTCGTCAACATGGTGAAAAACTCGGCCATCTTGAGCACCATCGTTGTGGCCGACCTGATGTATGAGACCTACCGCATCGCCAGCGAGACCTTCATCATCTTTGAGGTCTTCATCTTCGCGGCGCTGCTTTACCTGGTCATCACGGTGCCGCTCAGCACGGTCGCCAATCTGCTCGAACAGCGGTTGCGCCGCAGTTCCTAGGGAGGAGGGGGAGCTTTGGACTGGTCGAAATGGACCGTACTCTTTGAACCGAAAAATGTCAAGTTTTTATTGCAAGGCTTGCAGTGGACCATTGAACTGGCCCTGATCAGCATCGCCCTCAGCCTCTTATTCGGGATCGTCATCTGCGCGCTGCGCATCTCCCAGTATCCCTTTTTGCGCTACCCCGCCTTCTTGTATGTGGAGTCCCTGCGCAACCTGCCCCTGATTCTGCTGATCTTCTTTACCTATTTTGCCTTGCCAAAAATCGGCCTGGGCCTGCCTAAGTTCTGGGCGGCTGTCGTGGCCTTCACCATCTTTACGTCGGCACTGGTCGCCGAGATCATCCGCGGCGGCATCCAGTCGGTGCCCAAGGGGCAGTGGGAAGCGGCCCGCGCCCAGGGGTTCACCTATCTGGAGACGATGGTCTACATCATCCTGCCCCAGGCGCTTCGCAAGATGATCCCGCCCTTGATCAGCCAGTTCATCACCCTGACGAAGGATACCTCCTACGCCTCGATCATCGGGCTGACGGAGCTGACGGAGCACGGCAAGCTGATCTTCATCGAGCACAACAACCCCGTTCAGGTCTTCTTCTTTGTCGCCTGCATCTACTTCGTTGTCAACTTCACTCTGTCCCGCTTCGGCGTGTACATGGAAAAACGGATGGCGATGGGTTGAAAGGCGGCAACCGATGAATACAGAGTAACAGGCTCTCTGTCCAGCAGGTGGACAGGGGGCCTTTCTGTTTCCCCGCTATGGGGCGCAGCTTTTTTCTGCCCTGACGTTTTTCCCCTGTAAATCGGATTGTTCCGTCTGATACAATGGAAGGGAATTAAGATGGGTGGCAGGGTTGACAGAAGCGATGGTCAACCGAAGAGCGATAGGCGACGGAAGTCTTGAATGACATGACATAACAAGAATCACGATGGCGCTGATTGCCGAAAAGGAGGATGTCCATGGACTGGCTGACCTTGATTCCCGGTCCGGTTTTTCTGATCCTCTACCCCTGCTTGGCGGGCATCATGATCGTTGTCGTCATGCTGTCTATCCGGACCGGGAGCGCTGTCCGAAAACCGCTGTCTCCGGAGGCGGAGTTGGACCCTGTTCACATGGCCTACCTGCGCGGCGGTTGGCAGGCCGTCGTGGAAGCCGTCGTTTTTGATCTGCACAACCGGGGGCGTGTCGCCTTCTCACCCGATGGTCGCCAGCAGCGGCTCGTGGATCAGACGCCAGGAGCGGCGGCAACCCCACTGGAGCGAGAGGTGCTCGATGGGTTCACACGTCACGGGACGCCACGGGAGCTATACCGGAACGATTCCTTCCGCTCTCGAATAGAACGGTTGCTGGCGCCGGTCCGAGCAGACTTGGAGAAGGCGGGCTTGCTGCGCAGCGCCGAGGAACGGGGACGGGCGGTAAAAATCGCCCTGTTGACCATGGCGGTGATCGCCCTTATCGGGGCGGTCAAACTGGCTTCTGGAATCAATGTCCATAAGCCTGTAGCGCTGTTGGCTATCGAGATGTTCATCTTGCCGGCGGTGGCATGGCTGGCCTTACAGCCCTCTCGACGATTAACCGGACTTGGCGAAGCGCATCTGAACGATGCCAACCGGCGCTTTGCCTGGGTGCGCCGTGAGTTCAGGCAGGAAAGCAATCCGCTCGATATGAACCCGGCCCTCTATGTGGCCCTCTTCGGCGCCGGCTTCGTCACGGCCGGCATGGGCTATGACCCCTATTATGAGTTGTTTGCTCGTTACGGCGGCAGGAACGTTTCGCCCGGCGACGGTTCCGCCGGCGGTTTCGGGGGCGGATGCGGCGGCAGCGACGATGGAAGCGGCGGCGGCTGTGGCGGCGGCAGGGGGTTCTTTGACTGGGGAAATCGATTTGGCGGTGATATCAATATGGGTGGAGGCGCCGGAGACGATGGAAATTCCGGCGGCGGTTGCGGAGGCGGCAGTGACTCCGGCGGCGGTTGCGGAGGAGGCGGCTGCGGCGGTGGTTGCGGCGGGTGACCGGGACGATGCTGCTGCAGTGGCACATCACTGAGCGGTGCAACTGGCGCTGCGCCCATTGCTATCAGGAGGACAACGCGCCCGCCGGCGCGGACACCGATGCCAACGCCAACGCCAACACCAACACCTACACCTACACCAACGCCAACGCTAACGCCGGGACCGGTGATGACGAAGACCAAGGCAAAGGCGAGTTGGCCCCCGAAGCATGGCCTGGCGTCATCGAACAGTTCAAGGCGCTGCTGGCGGAACTGTCGCGCCGGCAGGGGCGGCAAGCGCGCGGTCAGGTCACCGTCACCGGCGGCGAGCCCTTCATCCACCCTGCCTTTATGGACCTGCTCGCTTTGCTGGCTGCTGAAAAGGCGCATTTCCGCTTTGCCATCCTAACGAACGGCAGCCGCATCGACAACGCCGTCGCCAGGGAACTGCGCCGGTTGGAACCTCTATTCGTGCAGGTCAGCATCGAAGGGAGCCGCGAACGGCACGAAGCCATCCGGGGATCGGGGACCTATGACCAGGCGGTGGCGGCGCTGGAATCGCTCGTCCGCCAGGGGGTGCCCGCCTTCATCTCCTTTACGGCCCACCGGGAGAACTACCGGGACTTTCCCGAGGTGGCCCGTCTGGGCCGCCGGTTGAAGGTGGACAAGGTCTGGGCTGACCGGCTGATCCCTTTTGGCCGCGGCGAAGGCCTGGCAGGCGCGTCGCTGACACCGGAAGAGACGCGCGATTTTTTGGAAATCATGTCCGGCGCCCGCCGCGAGGCGGAACGGTCCTGGTTTCAGCGGAAGCGGACCGTCATCGCCCTGGATCGGGCCTTGCAGTTTTTGAGCGACGGCGGGAAACCCTATCGCTGCACGGCGGGGAGGAGCCTGCTCTGCCTCCTGCCAAAGGGCGATGTGGCGCCCTGCCGCCGCCTGCCGCTGATCGCCGGCAACATCCGGCAAGCGACGTTGTCGGACATCTACTTCGGTGCGCCCTTGCTGGCCCCACTGCGCGATCGGGCCAACGACCCGGCATCCTGTGCGGGTTGCCTCTACCGGCGCGCCTGCGGCGGCGGTTTGCGCTGCCTGGCCTATGCGGCGACGGGCAATCCCTTTCAGCGCGATCCGGGGTGCTGGATGGGATGTTGAAATGGCGCTTCTGAAAGTAGATGATTTCATATGAAGTTAGAAGGGATAGAGCGCAATGACATGTGAAGTCGTCATCACCGTGATGAGCGGGAAAGGCGGGACAGGCAAATCGACGGTGACGGCCTTCCTGGCCGCCGGCCTGGCGAAGGCCGGTCTGTCGGTTGCTGTCGTCGACGGGGATGTGGCTGGTCCGGCAATCCCGGCGCTCTTCGGGCTGAAAGAAACCTTGCGCCGTCAAGGAGACCGCTGGATGCCAGCCATAACTCGACGGGGCATCGCGGTCTGGTCGGCGGGACTGCTTCCTGATGAAGGGCGATCCCTGCTCTCCGGTTCTGGCGCGCGCCGGCGCGACATCCTCGGCGAGTGGATCGGTTCAGCAGCCAAGGGGGGATGGGACGTGGTTCTCATCGACATGCCCTCGGGACTTGGCGAGGTCCATGAGGCAGTGGTTGACGCCTTTGCCGGCCTTTCCATTCAGCCGGATGGGGATGTCCGGCCCGATGGGGATGTCGAGTCCGGGCAACGAAAGCCCTTCACCGGCGCGCTGCTGGTCACGTCGCTCCGGGAACTAGACCGGCGCGTGGTGCGGCGGACGGCCGCCTGGTTAAAGGAAAAAGGAGTCCCCATCGTCGGGGTGGTGGAAAACGGGGGAGAGATCGAATGCCCTCACTGCGAAAACCTGCTCCCCTTGTCTGACGGCGACGAGGCCTGGGCGGGAGAAGGCGGCGTCATCGCTTGCTTTCCCTGGTCCGCCAAGTTGATCGAATTTGCCCGGGCCGGAAAGCTGGAAGAATACCATCACCCGCTCGTCTTTCAGATGGCCATAAACATTTGGGAAAGTTCACACAAAGAGGGTTGACAGCGGGTTTTCTTGGGTGTATGATATAACCAAGAGGAGCAGCCAAGGCGCTGCAAAGTCTCTCTCCGCTGAAGGTGAGAGGGGCTGAGGAGGACGGCGGATCGGTTGGCTGGTCCTCACCATAAGGTCGGCCTGCCTGGCCGGCGAGAAGGGGTCTGCGGATGTGTGCAGACCCCTTCGTCATGTTTTCGCAGGCTTTTTCCCCAACGGGGTTTCTCCTTCTGTGTCGACATTCAAGGGCTGTTTCCTCTGTTCAGGTCTGGTTTTATGACGAAAAGGGAGAAAAACAGCAGGGATTTCAACATATAACGAGAATCTTTCTTATTGTGGACATACGCCAAGAGGTGAACCTCGTGTCAAGAGTGATGATTGTCAACGATTCCATCCTGGAAGGTCGCATCCTGCTGGACTTGCTTTCCCGCCGCGGATACCAGGTGGGCATCGCCCGCAACGGCTTTGACGCCTTGACCATGGCGAGGACGTTCCATCCCGATGTGATCATTTCCGATATTGTGCTCCCCCGCATGTCCGGATTGGACATGATCCGCCGGCTCAAGGAAGGGACCGAGGGTTACGATATCCCGGTCATCTTCGCCTCCTCCAGCGAAGCCAAGAACGACCGGCTGGAATGCTTGAAGGCGGGCGGCTCCGATTACATTCAAAAACCGATCGACCATGAGGAGTTGATCCTCCGGGTCGAGGTGGCCCTGCGCCACAAGACCTCCATCGACAGCCTGAAGCGGCGGGAGGGTATCCTCCGGGCCGGTTCACTGCGCGACCCTCTCACCGGTTTGTACAACCGCCGCTATTTTGACCAAAAGCTCGCCGAGGAATTGGCCCGCGTCGACCGCTACGGCAGCATCCTGACCTTGATCATGCTCGACATCGACCACTTCAAGCGGATCAACGACAACCACGGCCACCTCGTGGGCGACAAGATCCTGATCACCATGGCCGGCCGGTTGAAATTGAATGTGCGGGCCACCGACACGGTCTGCCGCTTCGGGGGCGAGGAGTTCGCCATCATCGCCGCTGAGACGGATCTGAAAGGCGCCTTCACCCTCGCCGAAAAAATGCGCGAGACGGTGGCCAACGAGCCCTTTGTCGTCTCTGACGACCTGGCGCTCACCGTCACCTCGAGCTTCGGCATCTCCGAATGCAAGCGCGTCAACGAGACGGCCCAGACGCTGATCGACCGGGCCGACAAGGCGCTCTACGAGGCAAAAAAGAGCGGCCGCAACCGCGTTGAGTGGCTGGGATAAAACTTTGCTCAGCCCCTTAACTATACGAGTGGCCGTGATAAAGCATTACGTTAGCCCCAGAGGAGTATAGAAGCGCGATTGCGGGGAACAGCTAGGGTTGCCCCATCACATATGTGTGAGGTGACTCCGTGAAATCGCAACCGTATACTCATCCCAGCATCCCGCGAGAGGTGCAAGGCCATCCCCTCTTGCCGGGGGCATTGCCGCTGGTCGAAAGCGCCGATCTGGCCCATTACCTGGCCGGATGGACCCGCGTCTTCTATCTGCGCCACCAGTCCTTCGTCAAATCCGTAGACGCGATCACGCCGGAGGCGATGGCCGAGATCTTTGCCGAGACCTGGCATGACTTTCTCGGACAGGCCCTCAGCCGGTTTCCTTTGGAGGACAGCCAGATCCGCCTCAGCGAGATCGTCGACGCCGCCATCGCCCGCGGGCTCGACCATTTCCGGCGGACCGGCGCGGACGGGGGACCGACGACTATCCACTGAGGTTATAGAACGTCCGAGGACGCTGTTGAAGCCGTTGATGCAAAGACGATGTTGACGCCATGGGGCCGATGAATATTGACGCCGTTAACACCGGTGATGACAATTGTGCCTATAATTGAGCGCAGCATATTCTAAACCGCCGCAAATCCTTTGTGGCGGTTTGTTTTTTGCCGGAAAAAAAAGCCCCCCCACCCCATAGACTGTTAGGAGATGTTAGGGGAGGGGAGGATTGCCGGTGGAACAGGGGCAGATCAAATCGGAGTTGGACCGCCTGAGCCGGTCAATTCCCAGGTTGATCGAGATCGCCAAAAACTTCGGCCTCGACTTTTACGATATGCGCTTTGAGGTCGTGCCGGCTGACGTGCTCTACACCTTCGGCGCCTACGGGATGCCGACGCGCTTCAGCCACTGGTCATTCGGCAAAAGCTTTCATCGGCTGAAAATGTCCTACGACTACAACCTGTCCCGCATTTACGAACTGGTGATCAACTCGTCGCCCTGCTACGCCTTCCTGCTGGAGGGCAACACGCCCATCCAAAACGAACTCGTCGCCGCCCACGTGCTGGCCCACTGCGATTTTTTCAAAAACAACGCCGCCTTCCGGGGAACGTCCCGCCATATGGTCGAATCGATGGCCTCCTCGGCGGAACGCATCCGGGAATACGAGATCCGCTATGGGCGGGAAAAGGTCGAGGCTTTCCTTGACGCCGCCATGGCCATCCAGGAACACATCGACCCCCATGTCCACACGATCAAGGACGCCGTGCCGAAAGAGCCCAAGGTCCAGCCGGACAGTCCCTTTGAGGATCTCTTTGCACTCGATAACCTCCTGGACGGGGGCGGTGGCGTTGCGAGCGGGGTGAGCGGGTCCGGGAGCGGTTTCGGCGGTGCTGGGAGCGGTCCTGGGAGTAGTTCGGGCAGCGGTTCCGGTGGAAGCAGCGGCTCGGGCGGCATGGGCGCCAACAGCGGCGGGAGCGGCAGCAGTTCCGGCAGAACCGTTTCGTCGTGCAAGGGAGCGACATCATCGCCTGCGCAGACAGCGGGGGTGAAAAAGCCGGGCGAAAACGGGCGAGTCAACGGGGAGGAGCGGAAAATCCCCGAACGACCGGAAAAGGATCTTCTCCTGTTCATCATGGAGCATGGCCGCTTCCTCGATGACTGGCAGCGGGACATTCTGACCATCTTGCGCGAGGAGATGCTCTACTTCTGGCCTCAGATGCGCACGAAGATCATGAACGAGGGATGGGCGAGCTATTGGCATCTGCGGATTATGCGGGAGATGGAGATGGAGGAGGAGGATGCCTGGGAGTTTGCCAAGATGCACGCCCAGGTCGTCCAGTCGTCGCGCAGTTCCATCAACCCCTACTACCTGGGGCTGAAGCTCTTCGAAGACATCGAGAAGCGCTACGGCCACGACATGATTTTCGAGGTGCGGGAGGTCGACACGGACCAGTCCTTCATCCGCAACTACCTGACGAAGGAACTGGTCGACTCGGCCGATCTGTACCTGTACAAAAAAGTGGGCAACCAGTGGCAGATCATCGAAAAGAACTGGGAAGTCATCCGCAACGAGATGGTTAACCGCATGACCAATGGCGGCCTGCCGATGCTGTTTGTGGAAGACGGCGACTACAACCGCGCCGGCGAACTCTTGATCCGTCACGCCTATGAAGGGGTGGAACTGGACATTCCCTACCTGGAGAAGACGCTGCCCCACCTGTTCACGCTCTGGGGCAGGGCGGTCTATCTGGAAACGGCGGTGGATGGGAAGCGGATTCAGTTTAGTTATAATGGGGAGAAGGTGCAGAGGAAGTATTTGTAATCGGGGAAAAGGGGTAGAAGCTCTTGAGGATTTGCCATCGACGTGAGAGTCGATGGTTTTGTTTTGTGTAAAAATTGGAGGAAATTATCAGCTGTTGACGAATGATACCTGAAAGGGGATTTTCGAGAGGAAGCCGCGTCATTATTAGGTTTTTCTAGTATGTTCCCCGCGTGCGCGGGGGTGTACCACCAGCTTGTGTCTTGCTTGTTTCATTGGTTCCATGTTCCCCGCGTGCGCGGGGGTGTACCGGCTTGCATGTCCTGGGCGAATGTTGCAGATGAATGTTCCCCGCGTGCGCGGGGGTGTACCGGCAACTGGTCCAACTCTTCGGGTTTAATTCCCATGTTCCCCGCGTGCGCGGGGGTGTACCGGCAGACACGCCGACAGTGGCCACCAGCAAGGCATGTTCCCCGCGTGCGCGGGGGTGTACCGCGTTGTGGGCAGTTTTCCGGTGACCACTTGATATGTTCCCCGCGTGCGCGGGGGTGTACCGAAGTAGATTTAGATAAGTTTATAAAATATTGCATGTTCCCCGCGTGCGCGGGGGTGTACCGTCAGCGCCGCCCCCGGAAACCCAAGTCGATCGATGTTCCCCGCGTGCGCGGGGGTGTACCGGAACGCTGCAGTTCATCCGGGAGCAGGAAAGCATGTTCCCCGCGTGCGCGGGGGTGTACCGTCAACAGCGGGCACATTATCGATCAGCAGGAGATGTTCCCCGCGTGCGCGGGGGTGTACCGGAAAATCAACAGGGTGATCTGCCCGTCCTTTTATGTTCCCCGCGTGCGCGGGGGTGTACCGTGCAGGGAGTATGGGATCAAACTGCGCGTTGCATGTTCCCCGCGTGCGCGGGGGTGTACCGATGCTATGTTATTAGCAAATGTTCTTCGAGATATGTTCCCCGCGTGCGCGGGGGTGTACCGGCATTCGCCGCCTCCCAGGGCTACGACCTGGTATGTTCCCCGCGTGCGCGGGGGTGTACCGATTCCGCTCGCAGAGTGGCAGGCGCTGCGCTTATGTTCCCCGCGTGCGCGGGGGTGTACCGGCTGAAGGCATTGGGGAATGCCGTGGTTCCGTATGTTCCCCGCGTGCGCGGGGGTGTACCGGATTCCGGGGACGCGGCGCTGCTCGTCGAGTTATGTTCCCCGCGTGCGCGGGGGTGTACCGCCATGGATATCAAATTACTGGAGGCGTTGTCAAATGTTCCCCGCGTGCGCGGGGGTGTACCGTTCTCCAGGACCACCCTTGATGACTTTGATCCATGTTCCCCGCGTGCGCGGGGGTGTACCGACGTGTTCGCGCGTTGTAATATCAGCCGGTTGCATGTTCCCCGCGTGCGCGGGGGTGTACCGATATCGCCCGGGCTTGCGATGGCGGCGTATTTATGTTCCCCGCGTGCGCGGGGGTGTACCGCAAGACACCGGGGCGAAATGGTACGGACCCGCATGTTCCCCGCGTGCGCGGGGGTGTACCGCAGAGCACGCCCTGCTTACATACCAGGAAAATCATGTTCCCCGCGTGCGCGGGGGTGTACCGTGGATTGACGAGCCGCACAAGGTCATCCGGGCATGTTCCCTGCGTGCGCGGGGGTGTACCGTCAATAAAGAAAGCTTTGATATCGTCCCAATTCATGTTCCCCGCGTGCGCGGGGGTGTACCGAGAAGATCCGCGAACTGAAACAAGAGAAGGGCCATGTTCCCCGCGGTGTGCCGCCCGAACCGAAAAAAGCTGAAGAACCGACCGAAACCATGTTCCCCGCGTGCGCGGGGGTGTACCGCGGTGACGCTGGACGTAGCGGTGAAGTAACCATGTTCCCCGCGCACGCCGGGGTGTACCGTACAACGTTCACCATTCCAACGAAAATCCCAGTATGTTCCCCGCACACGTGGGTGTGTAACGTAAAGGGGCGAACGCGTGATGGCCGATCACGGAATATTCCTCGTGCACACGGGGGTGTACCGAGAAGCCGCCTCTAACAGCGGTGACCGTCTCCATGCTTCCCGCTCTCGGGGTGAACAGTTGTGGATGCGGGCTTTGGACAAGTTTGGTACATGTTCCCCGCGAACGCGGTTTTATGCTCCGGGTTGGACCGGCATATAGACGGTTGTGGATGAGAAGAAGAATCATTTTAGCTGTAAAGGTGAAAAAGTCCAGAGGAAGTATTTCGAGAAAATAACAACAAACTGGGATCACCGATAAGGTTCTATGCTAGCGAACTTTTTTTGCATGTAAAAAATGGAGGGAAATAAAAGGTTTTGAAGAATAGATAATTTCGAGTGGAACAAATTGAAAAAACTCTTGGGTGAACCAAAAGGGGGATTTTACTCCCCCTTTCCGCTCCTTCCGTTCGGCTTCGATGGACATTATGCTGCCTGTGCGCGCGGGAGTGAAATAATACAGCTCACCCCCGGGTACTCATGGGTTTTATGCCTCTGAGCGAGTGAAAGCGTACCGCTGATAACCGGACTGGTGCAGGAACCCCCTAAGATGCTCGCATACGCGGGGGTAACCCCTTGCCCATTACTAAGCGCTATTCCGAAAACGGGAAGAAACAAAGTAGTGCTTGATTTTTCAATGCAGTTTTGCGCTAGGGGTGTTTTCATGGGAACTCAAGAAACCGCGCATCCCCCCTGTGAGCTAGAACAGCTATTGTCCCCCTGGGGAAAGGCGAAATCGAATGATTTCTCCAATTATCACCCGATTCTTTATCACATGGCAGATGTCGCGCATGTCGCCCATCTTCTGTATCAAAGTATATTAACACCTTCAGTGAGACGAATCATCGCAGCCGAACTTGGGTTAACTGAATCTCAGACAGGGAGATTTATTTCATTACTCGCCGGTGAACATGATATTGGTAAAGTATCTTCGTTTCAGTTTCGCTCTCCTATTGTGAAGGAGATATTGGCGAATACGGAATTGAACATAGTGCATCCCGATTACCAACCCCATGGTGTAATCACCGAATACGTCTTATCAAGAATCGATGAACCCTGCATTACCGGTTGGAACTGCGGGAAACGGCTGAAGAGAGCATTGGCGCGGCTTACAGCCGGTCATCACGGTAGATTTCCTAAAGATACGCAATTGAGCCTGGGAAGAAACGCAGACGGGGGGGAGCCCTGGGCAAAAATACGAAAAAATTTGCTTTTTCAACTTACTCGTATGTTCGAAGAAGCTCCGCCAATTGAAATCAAGGTTTCGGATCTGACAGAAGCCGGGCTTGTGCCAATCATCGCAGGGTTGATAACGGTTGCAGATTGGATCGCGTCGTCAGAAGCCTTTTTCCCCTATGAACCCCTGCAACCCATTCACGAATACCCCGCAATATCGCGTGCGCGCGCTGAAAAAGCCGTATCTTCGGTCGGATGGAAACAGACCATCGATAAGGTAACCACCCATGAGCGAACCGCCGCATCTTTTGAAGAACTCTTTGGTTTTTCGCCAAACGAAATGCAGAAAACGGTGGCGGACATCGTAGAGGTTTCCGATTGTCCAAAACTGATCATCATCGAAGCGGCCATGGGCGAGGGAAAAACGGAAGCCGCGCTGTATGTGGTCGAACGTCTTTTGGCGCAAGGATTTGCCCAGGGGATGTACCTGGCGCTCCCAACGCTTGCCACATCGAATGCGATGTTTGACCGAGTTCGAGACTATCTGGGGAAAAAAGCGGCCCAGAACTCGGTTCGGTTCAATTTGCAACTTGTACATTCAGGAAAACTATTATCAGACTCTTTTGAAGAACTCAGAATGGCCACCATTGATGAAAGCGATGAGGGAAACGTCGTCGCAGAGGAATGGTTTGTCGGTCAAAAGAGATCCCTTTTGGCACCGTTCGGCGTCGGCACCATCGACCAGGCGCTGTTGGGAACCTTACAAGTCAAGCATTGGTTTGTCCGCCTCTTTGGTTTGGCGGGAAAAGTCGTCATCGTAGATGAAGTGCACGCCTACGACGTTTATACCAACGAGTTACTAAAAAATCTGTTGTCCTGGCTGAGGCGAATCGGCTGTACGGTGCTCCTCTTATCTGCAACATTGCCCCATGAGAAACGAGGCCAGCTTCTTCAAGCCTGGGGGGCGGTACAATATAGCGAATATTGCGCCTATCCTCGTGTAACCGTCGTTCAGCAGGACAGATCGTTGACCAAGACATTTTCACCGCCAGCCAAGAAACAACCGGTCAAGATGACCTTTCATAAGACAAACCCCACTGCGCTCGCCGTCATGATTGACAAGGAATTGCCGGTCACTGGGCGGGCAGCGGTCATTTGCAATACGGTCAATCGCGCCATTCAGGTGTATAGAACACTTAAACGTTGCTTGGAACCTGCCGAATGGGTGGTCGAACTCTTCCATGCCAGGACATTGGCATGCTGGCGTCAGCAGACGGAAGAGTCGGTTATGAAGCACTACGGTAAAAATTCCAGTCGAGACGGAAAGCGAATTTTGGTAGCTACTCAAGTCATCGAACAAAGCATTGACTTGGACTTTGATTGGATGGCAACGGACTTGGCCCCTGTCGACTTAATCCTTCAACGCATGGGCCGGTTATGGCGTCATTATAGGAGCGAGCGGCCCATCCCTTTTCCACACTTGTGCATCTTGGCCGATGAGGATGCCGACGGCATCGTGCAGTTGCCTAACCATAGGGCCAACATATATGAGCCCTATATCTTGTACCGCACATACCTAGCGATCCGATGGCTCGAACATATCGATTACGCTGCAGATATTGACAGGCTGGTTCAGTTGGTTTATAGCGGCGAAATGACCCCGCCGGACCAGCGATGGGATCTATTGATGGAAACGCACAGGCAAAACATGATCGATCGCCGCAATGAGTTATTGGCCCAAGCGGAAACGGTGCTGTTGCCCGACCCGAAACAGGGGGCGCGAGCGATTCTTCGGCCGGGCAATACCGCTGAGCATAACGACATCGAACTCATTGACGACGATGACCCCAAAGTCCACAGAACGGTGCGCGCAGCCACTCGTATCGGGGATCCTTCCATCCTGTTGATTTGCGTTGGCGAACTGGAGGACGGCACAGCGCTTGCCCCGTTTTCTGCATGCGTTCCCGACTTGTCTCAGGTGAAGGAATTGATGCGCTTTAGCGTTTCCGTTTCCAGTAAAAAGATATTTCAAGCCGCAATCGACTTGGAGCCTCCCGATGAGTGGAGGAGTGTTCCCATGCTTCGGCATGCTCGATTGGTGCGCTTTGAACGCGGCGTTGCCCAAATCGGAAAAACGAGTGTACGACTGTCGAAACAGGAAGGACTCCAATGGAACGCACCGGATCAGGAGGTGGTCGTCGATGCCGACATTTAATCTCGTTGATCAGCCATGGATACCCTGTGTGGATACCAGCGGAAAGAGAAAGCAAGTCGGGTTGGAGGAAGTCATCGTAGACGCCGGTGGATTGCGAGAGATCGAAGGAAACAACCCTCTCGAGGTTCCTGCGCTGCTCCGGTTGATTGAGGCCATATTGTACCGGGCAATCGGTGTGGCGACAGAAGCAGAATGGCTTGAACTATGGACAAATGGAAAATTTCCTTCAGACAAGGTGAAGGATTACTTTAACCGGCATAGAGACGGTTTTGATTTGTTTGGGCCTCGACCCTTTTATCAGATTCCCGGCTTGGTGATGAAAGGCAAGAGCGGGTTGAGTCGGTTGGCCCATGAACTATCGACAGGGAACAATGCGACTCTCTTCGACCACAACGTGGATGACGTGCTTTTGGAAGTCGATTTTGCCGCCGCCGCTCGCATGTTGGTTGTCGGACAGGCCTTTGCGCTTGGGTTCGGGAAAGCCAGTACGGCGCAGATTGACGGAGAGGAAGTGCTGCGTCCCTATCTCGCTGACGGCGCTGCGTTGAGGGGATTTACGTTATGGTTACACGGCAACAACCTCTTTGAAACCTGTATGCTCAATCTAGTTCCGTCTCTTCGGGCCGCTGAAGATACTGTGCCCTGGGAAAGCACAAAACCGATGGAAAAAACGGACAGGGTGGTTGGGAAGAAAAGAATCGTACATAAGGTTTCTAGTGTGGCTGACTTATATACGATGCAGTCGCGTTTCATTCGACTGTTGCCGGATGAAGACGGACGAGTCCGAATGATGTATTTCACGCAAGGTCGCTCATTGGACAAAGACAAGCCGTTTAATGATCCGATGAAAGTCTATGTGCAAAGCAAGGAGGAGGGCATTTATCCGTTAGGACTTCGTGCCGATAAGGCCGCTTGGCGTGATCTCCATACCTTTTTCCAAGTCGGTTCCTTACGGAACAAAATTATCGAGTTTATTGCACAACTGATCGAAGATGACATATTGCCGAGGGAGACACGGTTTTCGGTCAACCTTTCCGGTCTGGCCACAGACCCAGGAAAAGCTGGCAAGTTTCTGCTTTGGCGACAGGAACACTATTCAATCCCGGCTAAAATTATTCAAAATCCGGATCTTGTGTCCACGATGGGAATGGCGATTCGCGCTGCCGAAGAAGTGGCCGTCGATTTGCGCAATCGTTTGAGGATGGTTGTCAAAGATTTCATTCGGCCAGAGGGGGAGGCAGAGTCAACGAGTGTAAAAAAAGATGTAAATACCGTGATAGATTCGTTAAACCCGACAAATCAGTACTGGGCAAGGCTTGAAGGAAAGTTTGCCGGATTTCTCAATCGTTTGCCCACTGACGGTGATGCAGCGCTGTCCGATTGGTATCGTCAAGTGGAAACCCAAGCGGGATGTTCTTTTCATGAGATTTGTCATCTCCTCGGTGAATCCCCGAGGGTCTGGAGAGCCATCGCGAGACACAGCGATAAATTTACAGCCGACTTGTCTTTGCGTCAGGAAAAAAAGGATGCCCGTAAAAAGCGAAGTCGAAAGGAGGGAACGGGCAAATGAGTGCTTCCTTTGAGACGGCTGTCAACGGCTTGATCGCCGAACTGTCGTCCTTTGAGCGGAATCGTGACAAGATTTCGTCGTGTCGGGCTGCCTTGGCAAGACTGCGGCAGTCCATTCAAAATCCGATCCATGCGGCGCCTTATGTCGCCCCATTTGCGGTCAATGTAAGTGGTGATCAAGAGGATTTGCTGTATCTCGCCGCTGGGCTTTTCGTTATCAACCCCATACATACCGAGGGGGTCTCCTTCGGTGCGGCCTTCCGACATCTAAGAGAGAAGTCCGACAGCATTGAAAAAAGGTTTAGTATGGTCCTTGCAGCCAGAAAGGAACAACTCCCCGATTTGCTCCGCCATTCCATTAAGCTGCTGGGAAGCCATGGTCTCGGCCTGGATTGGAAGATGCTGTTGCATGATGCAGACCGTTGGGATCTCGTTGACAGCGCCGTTCAGAGAAGATGGGCGAGGGATTTTTATCGGGAACCGGCCCGTTCCGCTAATTAAGATGATCGAGAAAGGGGAAGAGCCTTTTGAAAATCGAATGCCATGTGCTGCAAAACTTTGCGCCTTCTTGCCTCAACCGGGATGATACAAATACACCGAAAATGTGTGAATTTGGCGGTGTTCCCAGGGCGCGCGTTTCCAGTCAATCGTGGAAGCGGGCCATCCGGAACTTTTTTGTTTTAGAAAACAGCATCCCTATAGGCTTTAGAACGAAACGATTGGTGGAAAAGGTAAAGACGCTGACGAACGGTGAGATTTCGGACGAAACGGTTACTCAGTTCATCAGCGCCCACTATTCAAAAATGGATGATAAAAGGACCGATGAAACGGCTGTTTTGCTTTTCATTTCGGAAAGTGAGATAGAGGCGATCGTACAGTGTTTACGCGATGGGGCTGACAAGAAAACAGCGACTGAACGGCTGAAGAAGGCGCGACTGTCGGCTGATATCGCCATGTTTGGCCGCATGGTGGCGGAAGTGCCGGAACGTAAAATCGACGCCGCTTGTCAGGTGGCCCACGCGATCAGCACCCATCGGGTAAATATGGAAACAGACTTTTTCTCGGCCATGGACGATCTACAGCAGACCGATGAAACCGGTGCAGGCATGCTGGGGATCCAGGGATACAACTCTGCATGTTTTTATCGGTACTCCCTTATCGACGTGAACCAATTGGAGGAGAACCTAAAGGGCGATCAGGAGCTTGCGTTGCAATCGGTCAGAGAATACCTGCGGGCTTTTTGTCTTGCTTTCCCTTCCGGAAAACAAACTGTGATGACGGCCTATAACCCTCCGTCTTTCGTCCTCTTCATTGTGCGAAATGCAGGGGTGCCGGTATCATTGGCTAATGCCTTCGTGAAGCCGGTTCGAACGGATGATCTTGTTTCCGCCTCGATTGATCGTCTGGTGAGATACCATGATCAAATGAATAAGGTGTATGGTCTTTATCAAGAGGCGACGCAGGCGGTCGTCCATGATCGTGACGATCAGTTTCCATTGCATGGCCTCAGTTCTGCAAAGAAAGATAGTTTTGATAAAGCCGTCAATCTAATTGTGGAGACAGTGCGGAGAGAGCGGGCATGAACACGCTGCTCATCCCTTTAATCGGTCCCATGCAATCGTGGGGGAGTCGCAGCCGTTTTGATGATCGAGACACACAGCTGGCGCCAACGAAAAGCGCAGTCATCGGCTTACTCTGCGCTGCTTTGGGGCGCCGACGGGAAGAAGAGATATCCGACCTCACCACGATGCGGTTTGGTGTTCGCATTGATGCGCCCGGTCGGGCCTTTCGTGACTTTCAAACGGCCCAAAACGTGATCAAGGCGGATGGTACGGGTAAAACATCGGTGACGTCATCTCGACATTACTTAGCGGGGGCTCGATTTATCGCCGGTTTTGAGTCCGATAATCTCTGTTTGCTGCGTGAAGTTGAACAGGCGTTGCGTTCGCCGAAGTTTACGCTATGCCTGGGAAGAAAATCGTTTCCGTTGACAGTACCCCCATATTTTCCGAAGGGCTCTATCCGGGAACACAGACCGCTTGAAACCGCGCTTCAACAAGAGCCTTGGCGTTACCTGGACGAAATAGAACTCCCAGCAAAGCCGAGAAGACTTCCGGTGTTATTCGAGGCGGAAAACGGAGAAATTCTCATTTCCGATCTTCCGATTTCATTTTCACAACGTACATTCCGACAGCGAAGATTAACGCTTGAATATGTTGAGGTATCTAATGAGGTGGAAAAATGGTGTACCTGTCCGAATTAAAGTTGGATAGCTTCTGTCCCGATAACCGGCGTATGTTATCGGACAGTTATGCGGTTCACCGTTGGTTAATGAGAGCATTTCCGGATCAAGAAGCCGGGGGGGCCGGCAGAGTCTTATATCGAGTAGAAACGGAACGAGAGACAGTCAAGATACTTGTCCAGTCGGAATGTAAGCCGGACTGGAGCAAATGTGTCGGCGATGGGGTCTTCGTTCGCGGTCCGAAATCATTTGTTCTTATCCAACAAGGCCTATCTGTCTTCCGAGAAGGGCAAATCCTTCGCTTCCGTCTCCGGGCCAACCCCATTGTATCCCGAGAGGGGAAGCGATTTGGCCGGCATAAAGAAAATGAGCAGATCGAATGGCTGGTGAGAAAAGGGGAACAACACGGTTTTTCTCTGGTGCCGCTTTCGAACGGTCCTGACTGGTTTGACCCTTTTGGCGAGGACTCAGGTACGCCTAACTATGAACTGCGCGTCGTTAATCGTGGAATCGTAAATGGAAAAAAGCTAAAGTCGAAAATATCTCATCTTGCCGTAGACTTTGATGGGCTGTTGCAGGTGACTGACCCGCAAATCTTCATAGAAGCGATACGATTGGGAATCGGCCCGGCGAAAGCGTTCGGCTTCGGTCTGTTATCTGTGGCGAAAGTAATGTGATGTCTAATTATCCACGAACGCTGGGGCTCAAGTTTTGTAAGGAGTTGCCGGAATGCGCGATCTGCATGAACTGCCCAGGCTGACGGACAGCATCAGTTACCTCTATATTGAGCATGCCGTGGTGGAACAAGAGGCAAAAGCGATAGCCTTATGGCGGGAAGATGGAAAAGTCCAGGTTCCATGCGCGTCTTTAAGTGTGTTGTTGCTGGGGCCGGGGACAAAGATCTCTCATGCCGCCATGCGTACGCTTGCTGACTGTGGATGCAGCGTCCTTTGGGTGGGCGAGGGAGGGCTGCGGGTTTATGGTCAAGGGATGGGCGAAACTCGCAGTTCATCAAACCTGCTTCGTCAAGTGTCATTATGGAGTAATCCAGATACTCGCATGGCGGTCGTTCGGAGAATGTACGAGTTAAGGTTCCGGGAACCTGTCTCGCCGGAGATGACGTTGCGGCAGATTCGCGGAATGGAAGGCGGTCGCGTCCGGCAGATTTACGCCAGGTTAGCCAAGGAACATGGTGTCGTATGGACCGGCAGGAATTATGACCGGGGAAATTGGAATAGTGCCGACCCCGTCAATCGCGCGCTTTCAGCAGCCAATGCCTGCCTCTACGGTGTCTGCCATGCGGCTATCGTATCGATGGGATATTCTCCTGCGGTTGGATTTATTCACACGGGAAAGCAGTTGTCTTTCGTGTATGACGTGGCGGATATTTACAAAACGGATACTACAATAGCGGTGGCATTCACCGTGGCCGGAAAAAACGATGTTGCAAACATCGAGAGGGAAGTTCGGTTGGCTTGTCGTCAACAATTTCATGACAAACGGTTGTTGGAGCGAGTTGCCAAAGATTTATCGACGCTGTTTTCGGGGATCAATCTGCCTGAGGTGATCGAAGGGTACGATGGATCCGATGATAAACCAGGAGGCATCTGGGACGATCAGGATGGCGTCGTATCCGGCGGAAAGAACTATTCTGATGAATGAGAAAGGGGATTAAGAGGGGAATGGTCGTTATTCTTATGGAACGTGTCTCCTCTTCTGCCCGAGGTGAATTATCCCGATGGCTCGTGGAAGTCAAATCAGGCGTTTTTGTAGGTCGCATTTCAGCAGTGGTGCGAGAAAAACTGTGGGAACGCATCTGTGTACCAGCGGGAGGTGGGGCAACACTCATTTACACAACAAATACGGAACAAGGTTTTACGGTGAAAACCAACGGAAAGAGCCGGTATCGTATCGTAGACTTGGAAGGGGTTTTCTTGGCGGAAGCCCCGTAATTATTAGGTTTTTCTAGTATGCTCCCCGCGCACGCGGGGGTGAACCTGTTGGCCGGAAAGCTGGTCGATGGCATCGGTTATGCTCCCCGCGCACGCGGGGGTGAACCGAAATTAGAGGATATGTAAGGTGTAAGCATTTAATGCTCCCCGCGCACGCGGGGGTGAACCGAAGAGATTATCGACGTTACCGCTATCAATCAAAATGCTCCCCGCGCACGCGGGGGTGAACCGTAAAACGCCGCCTGGCCGAGAAAGGATTCCGCATGCTCCCCGCGCACGCGGGGGTGAACCGATGTTCCTGAAATCGGATTTCTGCCAGGTTCTATGCTCCCCGCGCACGCGGGGGTGAACCGGCCAACCACGCCATCGAGTTTATCGAGAAATAATGCTCCCCGCGCACGCGGGGGTGAACCGGGGAGCCATCCATTCCACGTCCCGGGCCAGGGATGCTCCCCGCGCACGCGGGGGTGAACCGTTCTCTATGACGGGGTTCCGTTCAGCACCGGTCATGCTCCCCGCGCACGCGGGGGTGAACCGAAAACACCGCGCTCGCGAAACCGTACGGCCTCATCGCCGCTATCCTTCAGGCTCCCCGCGCACGCGGGGGTGAACCGACTGTGCCGATGCAACCAAGGAAGGCTTTCGCATGCTCCCCGCGCACGCGGGGGTGAACCGAAGGGGGCGTAGGGGCGATGGAATGGGGAACCATGCTCCCCGCGCACGCGGGGGTGAACCGAAGAAATGCAAATACGCCGGCCAGTGCTTCAAATGCTCCCCGCGCACGCGGGGGTGAACCGCGAAGCCGCGGCGCCTGGTGGTGCGGACGCTGCATGCTCCCCGCGCACGCGGGGGTGAACCGCAGCTATCATGCTAACCATGTCAAAGCGATTAAATGCTCCCCGCGCACGCGGGGGTGAACCGTACCACTTTCGGCCATGACGGTAACGTTTCGGAATGCTCCCCGCGCACGCGGGGGTGAACCGAAGAACGAGAATATTTAAATTTATCTGTTATCATGCTCCCCGCGCACGCGGGGGTGAACCGTATGATTATGAACGCATGACGCGCAATCCTGACATGCTCCCCGCGCACGCGGGGGTGAACCGGCCACACAACCAGCCCAGCACCGCAAAAACCCATGCTCCCCGCGCACGCGGGGGTGAACCGACGTGGCGGCAATCGTCGCCATAGGCGAGCCGATGCTCCCCGCGCACGCGGGGGTAAACCGAACTTTGCCGCGCACTTCAAGAAGGTTGCTAAATGCTCCCCGCGCACGCGGGGGTGAACCGACAACAGTGAGTGCCAGGGGTAAGGGCGCCCTCATGCTCCCCGCGTACGCGGGGGTGAACCGGTTGTCGACGGTGATGCGTCATTCGCATCGGAACATGCTCCCTGCGCACGCGGGGGTGAACCGTCATAACGCTTGGCGCTTAGGACCAGGACTTTCATGTTCCCCGCGTACGTGGGGGTGAGTTTTCGCATAATCGCGTATTCTTTGACCATCTTGTGATTTGTCGAGTGAACAATCTACGTTCTTTTTTCGGTAAAAAACTTTTATAATTCGTATACGAATGTAGTGCGATAGGGGAAATAAAAGAAGCGACGCCCAAACCTAATGCATGGGCGCCGCCTCTTTTATGTCATGTACGTAAACCGTATTCAGAACCCGTAACCCCAAAACGCCAACTTACTCCGCAGCGCCTTGCTCCACAGCCAGGTCTTCCGTCTCGGCCAACTCAGGCATCACGTCGCCTTCGGGGACCATGGCGTCCTCGGCGTCGACTTCATCGGCAGCAGCGGTCTGGACGGGCAGTTCGCCGGCGCTCTTCCTGCGCTGGTACTCTTCGATCAGAGCGTTGATCCCCTGGAACATGGCGTCCTTGCCGTAGAGGAAGCGCATCATGCTGGGGACTTCTTCCTTAATGTTGGTGACGGTGATCTCCTTGCCCCGCTCTTCCAAGAGGCGGAGTTGTTCAAAGATCGTCGCCTTGATCTCGTCTTCGCTGCTGCCCCAGCGGATGCGGGCCGGTTTCACGGCGACCGGCTCGGCTACTTTTCGACGGCGGCCGCGGCGGGGCGCTTCGTCGACCAGTTCGATGGTGGTTTCCACGGCTTCGGAAGCAGCCTCAGCGGCCGCTTCGGCGGCGCTGGCTTGGCGCTCGCTCTCTTCCTTGACGGTGGCTTTGAGTTCTTCCAGGGCCTGACGAACAGAGGTCAGTTCGTTCATGACCGGCTCGAGGGCGCGGTTGACCAGGTCCTGGGCCAGTTGGAAGGCAAACTCAACGGACTGGCGGTAACGTTGATAATCGGCGTCCAGTTGCAGCAACGCCTTATCATGGGGGGAAAACTCATTAAATTGACGCATGTACGTTCCCATCCTTTAAATTCGTTTTCTGATGTTCAGGTATATTATATATCAAATTTACCTTTTCTAAAACAAAAAATCAATGTTTTTTTATAAAAATTAAGTCGTGAAGAACAAAAAGGATTGGCGCGGATATCCCTACATTCATTAATTCCACCAGGAGCAAGTCTATGGATGAGACTTTCGGCCTAACCGGAGGAAAACTAGTCTTCATATGATAGAGACCGCCTTTTCGCGCCTTCGAACAGGGCATGTAAAAAGCAAATGAGAATCTTCAACGGCGCGCCTTTTCCGGGATAATGTTTTTACATACAGAACGGCGGCAGGTAAGATTGCGAACGGGGCAGTCCAATCCGATCAGCAGTCAGTGTGAGGTTTTGTATCCCTGACGCAGGGGGTTGCTTCCATAATGGAAGCGGTATAGAGCCTGAGCCCGCATGATCGCAGCCCCATTGCGCCGAAAGGATGAGCCCGATGGAGTAAGGAGCTTACTCCAAACGCGGTCGTCGAATAGAAATAAACATACATTGAATCACCGGCGATTTCTAATAAACTTTCTAATATTCCTTTACAACTAAAAAAAGGCGCAGCGAGGATTCGCTGCGCCCGGTCTAAGCAGGGCATTCGCCTGATATACGATCGTTACTTCGCGCCGAAGTACTTGACGGACAGTTCTTTGATCTTGCCGTTCTTTTCGAGCTTGTCCAGGGCGTCGTTGATCTTTTGCTGCAGTTCCGTGTCGTCCTTGCGGACGGCGAAGCCGAACTGTTCCTTCTCCAAGCTGGTGTCTTCCAGGACGAGGAGTTTGGCGTCAGGGTTGTTGACCAGGTAGTTCTGGGCTACCGGCTTGTCGGCGATGACGGCGTCGAGTCCGTCGATCCGCAGGGTGTTCAGCGCGTCGGGGCAGGTTTCAAAGCGCTTGATCTTGGCGCTGCGCTCGCCCAACAGTTTTTCAGCCACGCCCATGCCGGTCGTTCCGTTCTGGACGCCCACGTTTTTATCTTTCAGGTCGGCGAGGGTCTTGACGGGGGAGCCTTCCTTGACGATGATGGCTTGGACGGAATCGTAATAGGGCTTGGAGAAGCCGATGCTCTCTTTGCGCTTTTCCGTGATCGTCATCGCCGAGGCGATCATGTCGATGCTCTGGTTCTGCAGTTCGGCGATCAGGCTGTCAAAGGGCGTATTCTTGATCTCCACCTCGACGCCGATCTCCTTGCCGATTTCCTTGGCCAGGTCGACGTCGAAGCCGATGATTTCGCCTTTTTCGTCCTTCCATTCAAAGGGGCGGTAGGTGGCTTCCGTGCCGACGACGATTTTCTTCTTGGCCGTCGTGGTTGTGGCGGGGGCGTTGCCGCCGCATCCGGCGAGACTGACGAGCAGGCCTGTGGCGAGCGCTGCGGCGCAGCCGATGCGCATCCATTTGGTCATCTGATAGGTCCTCCGTTTCGCGTTGGGTTTTGACATACGCGCATATTATACAAGTGTGAGCATAAAATCACAAGAACAAATAAACGGCAATTGCATGCAGTAACTGTGTGGGAGCGGTTTCCTATTAAAAACCTGCCGGCGACATCGGCGCGGTCAAGGAAAAAAGTTCGTGAAAACAATGACAATTTTTATGTGTGAAAGGCTAAACTCGGTTCCAACGGAAGACGATAGTAACGGTGAGGGACTTGGGTAGGGATACCCGAAGGGAGAGATGGCCATGGATGGCATTCGCGTCGTCCCCGTTTTCCCTCCACAGTACTTTCCCCAAAAAGAGAGGGAACGGGCAAAGGAAGTCCTCCCAACGACCAAGGGAAAACCAAAAGAATTTTCCCAATTGTTGATGGAGGCCATCCAGAAGGAGCAAAGGAAGGCACACTGACGCCCGGGAGACCGCCCCAACGGAAGAGAAAACCCGAGAACAGAGAAAAGAAACGGAGCGCAAACAAAGAACCAGACCCGAAAATGAAACGAAGACCCGAGAACGGAAGCGAAGACCCAGAAACGGAGCAAACACGCGAAACAGGAGCCGTCCGGCCCGGTTGCCGGACGGCTCGCCCATGCAGCAAAAGATGAAGTGAGGGGTTAGCATGCGCATCGTTGTCGCACCGGACTCGTACAAGGAATCCCTGTCTGCGCTGGAGGTGGCCGAGACCATCGCTCGGGCGGCCCGGTCGGTCTGGCCGTCGGCGGTGGTCGATCTCGTTCCCCTGGCCGACGGCGGTGAGGGATTCGTGGAGGCCATGGTCAAGGGGGTCGGCGGCCGTTTTGTCGAACGCGAGGTGACGGGACCCTTGGGGGAACCGGTGAAGGCCCACTACGGCATCCTTAAGGACGAAAAGAGCGCCGTCATCGAGATGGCGGCTGCTTCGGGGCTGCATCTCGTTCCCCGGGACAAGCGGGATCCCCGGATCACCACCACCTTCGGCACCGGCGAACTGATCGCCGCCGCCATCGACGCCGGCTGCGAGACCGTCTACATCGGCATCGGCGGTTCGGCCACCAATGACGGCGGCGCCGGCATGGCCGAGGCGCTGGGCGTGAGGCTCGTCGATGAGGAAGGGAAGGTCATCCCGCGCGGCGGCGCCGGTTTGGCCCGCCTGCAGCGGATCGACATGACCGGGCTTCATCCGGCCATCGCTTCCGGGGAGGTCACCGTCGTCGCCGCCTGTGACGTCACCAACCCCCTCTGCGGACCCGCCGGCGCCTCGGCCGTCTTCGGTCCCCAGAAAGGCGCCACGCCGGAGATGGTGGCCCAGTTGGACGCCAATTTGCGCCATCTGGCGACGGTCGTCGAAAGAGACCTGGGCCGGCAGGCGGCCGAAAAACCCGGCGCCGGCGCCGCAGGCGGCCTGGGGGCTGGCTTGATGGCCTTTCTCGACGCCCGGCTGGAGCGCGGATTCACCCTGGTCAGTGAGATCACCGGGCTGGAGGCAAAGGTGGCCGCCGCCGATCTGGTGGTGACTGGTGAGGGTAAGACCGACCGTCAGACCGCTTACGGCAAGGTTCCCTCCGGCGTGGCAAAGATCGCCGAAGGGTATGGCAAGCCGGTCATTGTCATCTCCGGGGGCGTCGATGATCACGAGGAATTGGAAACCGCCTTTTCCGCCCTCGTCGCCTGCACCCGTCTCCCTGTCGATGTGACGACGGCGATGGCCCAGGCGGAGCCCTTTCTTTACGCTACCGCCAAGGCCGTTTTCCGGCTCGTCGCCCTCGGCGCCGGGTTGAACAAAACTTGCTGATCAACCAGACAAAAAGCCCCATCCCCGTATTCCCAACCACCGAAAACTCCCTTATAATGTTTTCGTATGATCAACTTTTGTGTTGACGGGAAACGGGTCAGGCCGCGCTTTGGCCGCGACAACCCCCCGGCGGCAAACGACAGCATCAGGGAGGCACCAAGGATATGATGCGAATATCCGTCAGCCTGGTGGAGCCGGGCAACGTGCTGGCCAAACCGGTCTATGACGGCCGGGGCAGCGTCTTGTTGGCCAAAGGGGTTGAACTGACTGGAAGCTACATCCGGCGGTTGAAGGACCTGAACGTCCAGTCAGTCTTTATCGAGAGTCCCTTTGGCGACCTGATCAGTTACGAGACCGCTGTTTCCGACCCGGTTTTCACGGAGGTCATGAAGAACACGCGCCACCTGGTGAAGCTGCTGGCGTCGCCTCGTTCCGACACGGATCTGTCCAGCGCCAAAAAGAGCGTGGAGATGCTCGTTGACGAGTTGATCCGCAATCGAGGCGTCCTTCTCGATGTGAGCGCCCTCCACGATTATGACGAATACACCTTCTCCCATTGCGTTTCCGTCTGCGTGTTATCGATCATCATCGGCATGAGCGCCGGTCTGAGCCGGGAAGAACTGGCCATTTTAGGCATGGGCGCGCTCCTGCACGATATCGGCAAAACCCGGATCCCTGTGGAGATCCTGAATAAGCCGGGCAAACTGACGGCTGAGGAATATGGGATCATGAAGCAGCACACCCGCTTCGGCTATGACCTGCTGCGCAAAAGCACCAGCCTGTTGTCAGCCCATGTGGCCTTTCAGCACCAGGAGAAATTCGACGGCACCGGCTATCCCCGGGGCGTCAAAGGCGCGGACATTCATCTCTTCGGCCGCATCTCCGCTGTGGCTGACGTCTATGACGCCCTCACGTCGCGAAGACCTTACCGCCAACCGATGCCGGGGAACAAGGCCTATGAATACATCTGGTCCCAGTCGGGCACCCACTTCGACCCTGCCATGGTGCGCCATTTCTGCGGCACTGTGGCCATCTACCCCAATGGAAGCCTCGTCGAGTTGTGCGATGGGAAGAAAGGCCTGGTGGTCAAGCAAAACGCCGGCTGGCCGCTGCGGCCCGTCGTCTGCCTGCTTGAAGACAACCGTGTCTCTGAAATTATCGACCTCATGGATGAGGCCCGGACGGGTTTAGTTATCGTGGCATAACATCGGGCCATCGTGGCATAGCATAATGACAGCATTAAGAATGTAAAGCCGTCGCCAAAAGGCGAGGCTTTTTTTTTCGAAACAGCAGGAAATTTCGCGCGGGAAAAGAATGGAATAAGCAAAGCGATTGAAATTACTATAACTATTTATAGGTCGGGAAGATAGTTGCTTCATCGCCGGGAAACCAAGCGCGTAAACATAGCAGTATATGGGTACCTCACCGGATGGCAGCCCCCGGGAATGAGGAGGCCGACACCGGATGGAAGAGAGAAACCAGGACAACGAACAAGCCTTATGGGTGCTGGCCATAGGCGCCTCAGCAGGCGGGTTGCGGGCCATCCAGGAAGTCCTCAACCGGCTGAGCCCGGACAAAAACCTCGCCGTCTTCGTCGTCCAACACCTGTCCCCCCGCTACCCCTCCCACTTGACGGCCATCCTGAAGCGCACATCCCTCATGGATGTGAAGGAGGCCGTCCAGGATGAGGTCATCTGCGGCGGGACGATTTACGTGGCCACGCCCAACCACCACCTGGTCCTGCACGGAAACCGGATCCATTTGGACGCCGAATCGGAAAAGGTGAAGTTCGCCCGTCCTTCCATTGACGTGCTCTTTGAGTCTGCCGCTGACGCCTTCGGCTCGCGGGTGATCGGCGTCGTTCTCTCGGGCACCGGTTCCGACGGCAGCAACGGCATCATCAGCATCAAGGAGCACGGCGGCTTCACTATCGCCCAGGATTCATCAAACAGCCACTACAACGCCATGCCCCAGAACGCCATCAACACGGGGGCCATTGACTTCGTGTTGCCCCTCAATGAGATCCCGAAGATTGTCTCTCAGATCCTCAAGGAACCGGAAACAGTGCGACGGGAACTCACCCTGGACGAACATATGGAAATCGCCGACATGCTGCGCCACCGGCTGAATGTGGATGTGATCAATTACCGGCGATCCACCTTCAAGCGGCGGGTGCGCAAGCGTATGTCCCAACTCCACTTTACGTCGGTGCAGGAGTATATCGAACACCTAAAGCAATATCCGGAAGAACTGGATGAACTGCACGACGACCTGCTGATCAACGTGACCCAGTTTTTGCGCGACGAGGCCGCTTATGAATCGTTGCGCGCCAACTGTTTGGAGCCGATGATCGCCCGGGCGAAGGACGGCGATACCCTGCGCGTCTGGTCGGTGGGCTGCTCGACCGGGGAAGAGGCCTACTCGGTCGCCTTCATGGTCGCCGATATGCTGGAGGAGTCGCAGAAAAAGCTCGAACTGAAAATCTACGCCACCGACCTCGACGAGGCGGCCATCCTGGAGGCGCGGCGCGGCCTCTACAATGAGTCCAAGGTGCGGAGCCTGCCGGAAGCCTACCGCGAAAAGTACATGATCGCCTGCGGCGATTTCTATAAAGTGAAAAAACACATCCGTTCCTGCGTCATCTTCGGCGTCCAGGATATCGTCCACTCGGCGCCGATCGCCAAGGTGGACCTGCTCATCTGCCGCAACCTGCTCATCTACTTTGAGAAGGAACTGCAGAAAAAAGTCCTGACCATGTTCCATTACGCCCTCAACCCAGGGGGCTTCCTTTTCCTGGGCAAGTCGGAGACCACGTCGGTCGTGCCGGAACTCTTCGATTTCGTCGACCGGCGCTGGAAAATCTACCGGGCCCGTCCCGTCCCCACGCGGCGCGTCCCCTACGTGCGCCCGCGCAACAGTTGGATGCAGTTGTCCGAAAGCGACAACCGGCTCAACCGCCGATTTGTGGCTGACAGCGTCTTGGAAAACCTGGCGGCGCCGGTGATCGCCCTCAACGAACAGATGAAGATCGTGCTCCTCAACCGCCGGGCCGATGAACTGCTCACCAATGACATCGCCGAGGCGGATAAAGCCGATCTGGAGCGGGAACCGCTTCTCTTTCAACTGCTCGATGCGACGATGCAGGCGGAGATGCAGGAGTGCTTTCAAAGCGGGCTCGTCCCGCCCTCGCGGGACATCAGCGCCGCCTGGCGCGAAATGCCGCGCCACTATGTGCTCTCCTTCCTCCTTGACGCCGACGAGGACCGCAAACCGGTCCTGATCCTCATCTTCACCCCCGTCATCCGCCGGACGGCAGGCCCCGTCCTCTTGACGGAGCGGGAGATGGACAGCATGGAAAAAGAGCTCTCCGACGCCCTCTCGCTGGCCGAAGAGTTGCAGTCGACCAACGAGGAGTTGGAGACGACCAACGAGGAACTGCAGGCGGCCAACGAGGAATTGGAGACGACCAACGAGGAACTGGAATCGGCCAACGAGGAACTGGAGACGACCAACGAAGAGCTCGAGGCGGCCAACGAGGAACTGGAGACGATCAACGAGGAACTGGAGGTCCGCACCCTCGAGTTGCTGGCCGTGTCGGCCTTGAAAAACAGCGTGCTGACGAGCATCAACGTGGCCGTCATCGCCATCGACCTGGAAGGCCGGGTGCTCGAATGGAACCCGGCGGCGACAAAGCTCTTCGACATCCCCAGCTACAAGGCCGTCAATCGCAACCTCTTCGGCTTGCAGGTGCCGCCCTTCTTCGAGGAACTGAAAACCCACCTGGAGCGGCTGATCGAAGGGGAGAACGAGACGGTCAGCCGGACCGTCATCCCCTGGCGGAACAAGTCCTTCAACGTCGATTACGTTCCCCTCCACAACGAGGAGCAACAGATCGTCGGCCTGTTGATCGTCGCCTACGACATCACCGAGCAGTACGAACTGCAGCGGCAGTTGCAGGCGGCCCTGAATACGGAGCGCAACCTCGCCGAGGAACTGGCGATGGCCAAATCGGATGCCGAACGGGCCAACCATATGAAGACGCGCTTCATCGCTGAGTTGTCCCATGACCTCCGAGGCTCGTTGAATGTGATCCTCGGCGTGACTCAACTGGGCGTGGAGACAACGAGCCAGTCGGCGCAGGAGGGGAAAACGTCTCAGGAGGGGAAATCGCTTCAGGAGAGGGAGGCGCTCCAAGAGGAGATTGCCACCTACTTCGATATGACCCGCAAAGCGGCCGACAACCTGAACAACCTGCTGACCCAGGTGCTGGAACTCTCCTCCATCGAGTTGGGGAAAAAGGCCGTCGAGAACAAGGTCTTCTCCATCCCCCAACTGGCCGACCAGGTGAGCGCTGTCATCGCCTACAAGTCGCGCCGTGCCCGGGTAGACTACATCGTCGACAACCAGGTGCCGCCGCGGCTCTTGGTGGAGAGCGACTTCGGCAAGCTCTGCCAGATCCTGCTCAACCTGCTCGACAACGCCGTCAAGTACTCCCAGGCCGGCGGCGAGGTGACCTTCCGCATCAGCCGGGACAGTGATCGGCTGCACCTGAACATCGCCGACCGGGGCATCGGGATGAGCCCGGAGACGGTGGCCCATATCTTCGACCCCTTCTACCGGGCCAAAGGTGTCGCCAAGATCACCGGCTCCGGTTTGGGGATGGCCATCACCCAGCAGTTGGTCCATACGCTCAAAGGGGAGATCTACGTCGAGTCCCGGGAAGGCGTGGGCACCACAGTCAACGTCGCAATGCCGGTCCGTTACCTGGAAATGCCGGCGGAAGCCGACGCCCAGGGCCCCATCGACATGGAACGGCTGAAAGGGAGCATAACCGGACGCCGCGTGCTGATTGTCGACGAAGACCCCACATCGATCCTGCTCCTCAGCCGCGTCGTCACCGTCCTGGGCGGCAAGCCTGCGGTGGCCCGGGGGATGGAGGAGGCCATCGTAGCGGCGGAGGCCCAACCGCCCGACCTGATCTTGACGGAAGCCGAGTTTCCCGACGGCCACGCCGCCGACATGATCAGCGCCATCGCCAAGACGATGGCGGCCAGCCCGCCGGTGATTCTGGTGACGAGCGACATCTTCCAGGTGAACCTGACTGGTCAGTGGCGGGCCTATGCCGATGAGTTGACGGCCAAACCGGTGGCGTTGAATGAGTTGTATGCCTGCCTGTGGCGGGTGTTGGAGAGGCCGGGCAATCGGATGGCGTGAAGGTTAGGTGAGGGTGAGCGTAAGGGTG
Source organism: Heliomicrobium undosum (assembly GCF_009877425.1). Classification (NCBI taxonomy): domain Bacteria; kingdom Bacillati; phylum Bacillota; class Clostridia; order Eubacteriales; family Heliobacteriaceae; genus Heliomicrobium; species Heliomicrobium undosum. The sequence goes on from NZ_WXEY01000012.1 coordinate 70,435, forward strand.
AAGGGATGGGCGCCCTGATTATTAATTACTTATCGCAAGATTAGTAGAATCACGATCAGTGATTGCTTAAATTGCTAAAAAACGACAACATGAAGGCCCCCTGATGATAGTGTTCAATATCAGCAGGGGGCCTTCTCACTGATAACGTACGTCTTCTTAGAGAAACAGGATGGTTTGAATATTTACTTATAAAAGCATTGCTATTTAGTTAAATTTTTAAGTTTATAATATATGGTTAACAACTTTTGTAGGAGGTGGAGGTGAAATACTTGAAGACAATAATAAATGATGCTCAAAAGAACTGGTACGCTGTTAAAATATTGTTTGAATCAATACACTCTGGCACTGCCAATCTAGATAAAATTGATGAAGCTGATTACGATAGCAGTAAAAAACTCTATGAAGAAAGTATTATTCTAGTAGAAGCTGCAACAATCAAAAATGCATACGAGATTGCTGAAGAACAAGCTTATAGAACAGAGCACGAATACTTAAATACTTACGAACAGCTAGTGAAATGGAGGTTTGTAAAATTACTTCATGTTTTTGAACTAAATGATAATCAATTGAACAGTGGAACAGAAGTCTATTCGAGATTTATACATGCAAGAAAAGAGGATGACATCAAAGATATTATTAATCGTTATTATCCTGAAGCCCTAGATCCGAAAGAAGAACCTAAGCCGGACGGATGATAAGAGGGCGTGGAAAATACGCTGAACGTCGGTGAAGAGCATCCAGAACGTCGATGGCATCCCAAGAGAGATTTTCAGCAATTTTGGGGAAACAGGAGTAAAAGCCCGCCAATTGTGGCGAGCTTTTTTTGTGGGGTGAAGGTGTGGGGAACTACAGCGGGACTACAGAGAATGTAACTGGGTTTCATATATCCCTTACAGCGTCTTCAGTTCCTTCTTCAACACCTTGCCCGTGGCGTTCCTCGGCAAGGCCTCCAGTTCGACGATCTCCCGTGGCAATTTATAGGTGGCCAGGTTAGTCCGTAGGTAAGCCATTAGTTCCTTCCGGTTCAACTCGACGCCTTCCCTGACTACGACGAAGGCGCGAACCGCCTCCCCGCGCGTTTTGTCGGGCGTGCCGATCACAGCGGCCTCTTTCACGGACGGGTGGGCATAGAGGACCTCTTCGACTTCCCGCGGGTAGACGTTGAGGCCGCCAACGATGATCAGGTCCTTTTTCCGGTCGACGATGAAGATGTACCCCTCGTCATCCCTGTAGGCCAGATCGCCCGTGTAGAGCCAGCCATCGCGGATGGCCGTTGCAGTCTCCTGGGGCAGGCCGAAATAGCCGGACATGACGTTCGGCCCCTGGCAGATCAGTTCGCCCACCTCGCCGGGGGGCAGTTCCTGGCCTTCGGTGTCGACGATCTTGACGGAGACGGCGGCGATGGGAAGGCCGATGGAGCCCGGCTTCGTCCGTCCGACGGGGTTGAAGGTGACCACCGGCGACGCCTCGGAGAGGCCGTAACCCTCAACGATGGACTGGCCTGTTTTTTCTTTAAAACTGTTGAGCGTCTCGACAGGCAGGGAGGCGCCGCCGGAGACGAAGAGGCGGACGCCGGCCAGGTCCTCGGGCCGGGCAACGGAGGTGTAGATCCCGTACATGGCCGGCACGCCGGTGACGACGTTGACGTCGTGCGCTTGGATCAAAGCCAGTGCTTCCTTGGGCTGGAAGGCCTCCATGATCGTGATCGTCGCGCCGTTAAGCAGCGCTGTTGTGACGCAGCAGGTCCAGGCAAAGCTGTGGAACATGGGCAGCACACAGAGGTAGTTATCCGATTCGGCGGCATGGATCGTCTCCGTATAGGAACGGGCGTTGCTGACCAGGTTGCGGTGGGAGAGGATGGCGCCCTTCGGTCGACCCGTCGTCCCGGAGGTGTAGAGGATGACGCAGGGATCCTCGGCGGTGAGGACCGCATCAGGTACGGGGAGGTCGCCGTAGGCGGGCGCCTCTTCCCGCAATGCCGATAGCAGGTGCTGGGCCGGCAGGTCGCTGTCGTTCAACTCGGCGCTGGCCAGTTCCAGGGCGCGGTCGGTGACGACGTGGCGGGAACCGGCGTCACTGAGGATGTAGCCGATTTCCCTCGGGCGGAACATGATGTTGAGGGGGATGACGACGGCGCCGAGGCTGGCGATGGCCATGTAGGCGAAGATGAAATCGGCCGAGTTGCGGCAAAAGAGGCCAACCCGTTCGCCGGGGCGCACGCCGCGGGCGTAGAGGCAGCGGCGGTAGCGGTCGACCGTCTCCTGGAGGGTGGCGTAACTGTAACGGCCGTTCTTTTCAATGAGGGCCGTTTTTTCCGGAGTGCCCTGCCGGATCAGTTCGTGGACGAGCACAGGGAGATCCCTCTTTCCATATAAGATTGCCTGAAAGGGCCTTTGCCGGAACGCTTCGGCGGGCACGCAGCGTCTCGGTATCTCGTCATCTCGACGGCTCCGAGACTGTTGGCCCTAACCGAAAGCAAATGCGCCCCTTTGCGTTTTGTATCCATAACTCTATCACCGGGCCATCAGCGCCGCAATGTCCGCAGACATATTTTTTGTCCAAGTGTGATCAATATCACAGATTCATCGCAGAAGGCAAGTTATTATATAAGTAAGTTACTAAGTTATAAAAACGAAAGGGGAACTGGACCATGTTCTGTTACCAGTGCTCGCAAACCGTCAAAGGCGGTTGCACGAAGATCGGCGTCTGCGGCAAGAATGAGGATATCGCCAGCCTCCAGGATACAATCATCTTCGGCCTCAAAGGCGTCGCCGCCTATGCGACCCACGCCCGCGAACTGGGCTACAGCGACCCTGAGGTGGACGCCATCACCCAGGAGGCCCTCTATTCGACGCTGACCAACTCCAACTTCAATCTCGGCGAGCATGTGGCCATGGCCCTGAAGGTGGGCACGGCCACCGTCAAGGTGATGGACCTGCTCGACCGCGCCCATACAGACAAGTTCGGCATCCCTGTCCCCATCGCCGTCTCCTCTGACAAGGTGGAGGGCAAGTCCATCCTCGTCACCGGCCACAACCTGCACGCTCTGCTCGAACTGCTCAAGCAGACCGAAGGCAAGGGCATCAACATCTACACCCACTCGGAGATGTTGCCGGCTCACGGCTACCCGGAACTGAAAAAGTACGCCCACCTGAAGGGCAATGTGGGCAAAGCCTGGCACGACCAGCGCAAGCTCTTTGAATCCTTCCCCGGCGCCATCCTGGGAACAACCAACTGTGTCATGCCCATCCGCGGTTCCTACAGCGACCGCATGTGGACCTACGGCTGCGCCGGTCTGGAAGGCGTGCCCAAGATCGTCAATGACGACTTCTCGGCGCTGATCGAAAAGGCCCTCTCCCTGCCGGAAGCCAACTGGGAGTCGGACAAGACGATGACGACCGGTTTCCACCATGTGAACGTGCTGGCTCTGGCGCCCCAGATCATCGAAGCCGTCAAAGCCGGCAAGATCCGCCGCTTCTTCGTCATCGCCGGTTGCGACGCCCCGATCAAAGAGCAGGAGTACTATCGCGAACTCGCCCTGGCTGTGCCGAAGGACTGTGTCATCATCACCACCTCCTGCGGTAAGTTCCGCTTCAATGACATCGACTTCGGCGACATCGACGGCATCCCCCGCTACATCGACCTGGGCCAGTGCAACAACTCCGGTTCGGCTGTCAAAATCGCCCTGGCCCTGGCCGACGCCTTCGGCTGCGGCGTCAACGACCTGCCCCTGTCGATTGTGCTCAGTTGGTTCGAGCAGAAGGCCTGCGCCATCCTCCTCGGCCTCTTCAGCCTCGGCGTGAAAAACATCTACCTGGGCGGCCGGGCGCCCGAATTCCTGACGGGCAACGTAGTCGACGTGCTGGTGCAGAACTTCGGCCTCAACCTGATTGGCGACGTGGAAGCGGATCTGAAGAAGATGCTCGGCGAATAAAAAGGGATACCCGGCAAGGGTTACCAGTGAATAGGGAACCCCTGCGACAGAATCCCCACAAGGGAACTTCGGACACGGAACAAAGAAGCGGTCCTCCACCAAAGGGGGCCGCTTTCCGTTTTTTGGGGAAATTGGTGTACTTTCAGAGAATTCTTTGATATACTGTATACGATAACAACATACGCCCACGAGAACGCTTAATTCCTGGCATGCCAGGGAGCGGGGGAACCAATTTTTGGGGTGAATCCGGCCGTTGCGCCGGTAGGGTGAGCAATCCACCCGAATCCGTCAGCTAACTTCGTCAGCGTGGATGGTACGTTGGGGCGCAACAGTCTGCACCATTTTGTTCAGGCTCTTATTTCATTGCGCGTTAAAGCCCCGGCTCTCCAGGCCGAGGGCTTTTTCTCTTTAAACTGGACAACAAAGAGGAGGATGGCATGATGGATCGTACTGCCCTTTTGCGACCCCCTGAAGCTGCCCATGAGGGGGAACTCCTGCGGGCATTGGAGCGCTTCTGGGGGGAGAACCTGATTTTTTTTGAACTGCTCTGCCACAGCCGGACCCTCGATGAGGCCAGGGAACGGGCCTTCAATTACTTGGTTGACTTTGAACGAAAAATCCTCCATTCCCGGGCGCCTGTGGCGCCGGCGGAACGAGCGCTCAGCCGGAAGGCGATCCAGGTGTTAAAAAACACCTTTGCCCGCCGCAACGAGGAACTGACCCATGAAAGCGCCCTGAAAGTTCTTTTTCAGTTGGCCCATGGGGAAACGGTAGCCGCCTCCGAGGCTTTTGTGGAGGAGATGCGCCATCTTTTCCTGGCAATGAAAGAGAAATCAGGGCTTTATGAAACGCAGGCGGTTGTGACGCCGGGGCGGGATGGGCGGCTGAGCCGGTTGGGCCGGCAGGTGCTCGAGCAGGTCGAACGGTACGCCCACGGCTTGCGGAACGATGTCATCGAGCGCCGGGAGGCCGACCGCCGGCGGTTTCTCGACCATTTCGGGGCGACGATGGAGGAATGGAATGACTGGCGCTGGCAGTGCCGCCATGTGATCCGCGACGCCGGCGCTTTGCAGGCACTGGTCGATCTCACCGACGAGGAGCGGGCAGCCATCGAGCTTGCCCGGTCAGAAGGGATCGCCTTCGGGGTCACCCCTTACTATGTGATGTTGATGGATCGGGAACCCCACCGGCGTTTTGACCATGCCGTGCGCGCCCAGGTGTTGCCACCGATGGACTATGTGGAAGGCATCTTGGCGGGAAAAGGGGACCCCTCCAAGAGTTTCGACTTCATGGGCGAAGGGGACACGTCGCCGGAACGGCTGATCACCCGTCGCTACCCCATGATCGCCATCTTAAAGCCCTACAACACCTGCGCCCAGATCTGCGTCTACTGCCAGCGCAATTGGGAGATCGACGATGTCCTCTCGCCGAAGGCGGCGGCCTCCGAGGACAAGATGAGCAAAGCCCTGGCCTGGTTCCGCCAGCACCCGGAAGTGGAAGAGGTGCTGATCACCGGCGGCGATCCCGGCATCATGTCCGACGGAGCGCTCAAAAAAGTGCTCGATGCCGTCTGCGCCTTCGATCATATCCGGCGCATCCGCATCGGCACCCGGACACCGGTCGTTCTGCCCATGCGCATCACCGAGGCCTTCGCCGATCTGCTGGCATCGTACCGGATTCCGGGACGGCGGGAAGTGGTCGTCATGACCCACTTCGAACACCCTTACGAGGTGACGCCCGAGGCGGCTGAAGCCGTGCAGCGCTTGCGCCGGCGCGGCCTGCCCGTCTACAACCAGGGCGTCTTTACGCTGGAAAACGCCCGGCGCTTCGAGATGGCGGCGCTGCGCAGGTTGTTGCGCTTGATTGGCGTTGACCCCTACTATACCTTCAACGCCAAAGGCAAGGAGGAAACGCGCGCCTACCGGGTTCCCATCGCCCGCCTGCTCCAGGAGCAGGCCGAGGAGGCGCGACTCATGCCCGGTCTGAACCGGTCCGATGAAGCCGTCTTCAACATCCCCCGCCTCGGAAAAAACTACCTGCGCGCCGGCCAGGATCATGAGGTGATCATGGTCGACAGCCGGGGGCGGCGGATCTACGAGTTTTACCCTTGGGATATGCCGTCCGACCCACAGCCATTCCTGTTCACCGATGTTGCCATCCAGGATTTCTTGCATGCCTTGGCGCAGCGGGGGGAGGCGCCTGAGGCGTACCGGAGCATCTGGTATTACTATTAGGCGGATCGAATGACTCAGCCAAAAACGCTTCGACCAAAGAAGTGAGTCGAAGAATAGAGCCCCGGCGATTTGCCGAGGCTCTTCTTTATTTTGCTTCCTGGTAGTGAGGCGTCGTCAACTCCCGCACATGCTCTTCGAAAAGCACCTTGTCGATGAAGACGGTCAGGTGGCGGGTCAGGTCCATCTCATAGGGCCGCTTCAAAGGGAGCCCATCGGCGTCGTAGAGAAGTCGAATGACGGGGCGGCTTTGAAAGGCCTTGTTCACGTCGACGACGACGCCGATATCGCCGGTGTTCAGTTGAACAGTGCTGCCGATGGGGTAGATGGCGATGTTCTGCAGGAAGATCTGGGAGATGCGCGGGTCCAGTTCGCGGCAACTGGCCGCCAGGATGATCTCATGGGCCTGGTAGGGGAGGTAGCCCTTCCGGTAAACCCGATCGGCCACCAAGGCGTCGTACATGTCGGCGATGGCGACGATGCGGGCGTACTCGTGGATCTCCTCGCCTTTCAGTTGGCGCGGGTACCCGGAGCCGTCAAAGCGTTCCTGGTGCTGGAAGGCCACATGGGCGGCCGCCAGGGAAAACTCCGATTGATGACGGATGATCTCGAAGCCGTATTCGCAGTGCCGGCGGATCTCTGTAAACTCCTCCGGGGTCAGACGCCCAGGCTTGTTCAGCACCTCATGGGGGATCAGCATCTTGCCGATATCATGGAGGATGGCGCCGCAGGCGAGGTCGTACAGTTCCAGTTCGTTATATCCCATGGCGATGCCCGTCAATACGGACAGCACACAAACGTTGACTGAATGCCCAAACGTATAGTCGTCAAAGGTGCGGATGTCGGCCACGTGATACATGACATGGCGGTTGCGCAGCACCTCGTCGATGATGGCCGAGGTGGCCGTCTTGACGGCAACCGGTTCGAGACCCTTATCGGCGTGCAGTTGGACCCGGGCGAAGGAGTGGCGGATCGTCTGCACCGCAGCGAGGCGAACCTGCTCGCTGAGGACGTCGGGCACCGTCAGATCGCCGATCACCTGGTCCTTGATCAGCACTGCCGGAACCCCCAGTTCCTTGAGACGGCGGATGAAGGGCGTGGACAGGGTGATACCGGCGCCGAGCAAGGTTCGCCCGTCGGCGCTATAGATGCTGCGCGCCAGGATCATGCCCGGCTCAACAGAGTCGATGGAAACTTTTCTCAACCGGGCCGCCCCCTTCTGTCATGGCGTCGATGCAAAACGGAAGACAAGGGCCTCAACACAAGCACCGTAAAGATTATGTAACGCAAGCCCCGAAACAGGCCCCAAAACAAGCGCCTCTTCGGTTCCGCAGATGGCCCCAAGCCTGTCGGCAGGCGTCAGCAAAGACTTGAGAAAGCTGGGAAAAAAGGTGCAAGAAAAGGTTGGAGTGCCTCTTCTAGGGATCGATTTCAAATATTTCGCCCCCGACAGACAAAAATCCTGCCCGTTTGCGTGGGAAGGTGATAGGAAATCGTGATCTTAACAAAAGGCGCTCCCAATGTTGCCCACCAATAAACCAAGAGCGATGGAGCGGTTCACAGCAATTAGCAAATGATGCTTTGACTATGGCGGGGCCGATTTGGATGGGAAAAGGAATATCCCTGTTCTTGTCGAATAGAACCAATAGCAGGCAATCGCCAACTTCATAAGGTTTACCGCTAGGGGAGCCTGGACGATGCCCGGGCTGAGAGGGCGCCGGCGACAGCGGCGTCGACCCTTTGCACCTGATCTGGAGGAATGCCAGCGGAGGAAAGCGGATAACGCGAGTTTTTAGCGCGCGTATTCCCTTCCTGAATTCGGGAAGGGATTTCTTTATCCGCGCAGGGCAGAATCAAACGAGGAGGAGAATCGCAATGCAGCGAGGCAGACATTATGGAACGCAGATGGAAAGGGCTCTGCGAGGGGAAATCACGCCCGAGATGGTTCAGGTGGCCGAATCGGAGGGGTGGCAACCGGAAGCGCTGATGGCGGAGATCGCCGCCGGGCGGATCGTCATTCCGGCCAACAACCGCCGTCCCCGCGAGTCCTACTGCGGTGTGGGCCGGGGCCTGCGGACGAAGGTCAACGCCAACATCGGCACCTCGAAGGGAACATCGGGCATCGAGTTTGAAAAGCGCAAGCTGGACATCAGCATCGAGTGCGGCGCAGACGCTGTGATGGACCTGAGCACCGGTCCCGACATCGACGGCGTGCGCCGGGCGCTCATCGACGGCTGCCCCATCGCCTTCGGCACCGTGCCCATCTACCAGGCCACCGTGGAGGCCCAGGAGATGAAGGGCGCCATCATCAACATGACCGAGGAGGATATCCTGCGGGGCGTTCAGAAGCAGGCTGAAGATGGCGTCGATTTCATGACCATCCACTGTGGCCTGACGATGGAGGCTGTGGAGCGGTTGCGCAAGCACCCCCGCATCGCCGATATCGTCTCCCGCGGGGGCTCCTTCCTCACCGGTTGGATGCTCCACCACCAGCGCCAGAATCCCTTTTACGCGCAGTTCGATCGCATCCTGGAGATCGCCCAGGAGTATGACATCACCCTGAGCCTCGGTGACGCGCTGCGGCCCGGCTGCATCGCCGACGCTACCGACCGGGGCCAGGTGCAGGAACTGATGATCCTCGGCGAACTGGTCCAGCGCTGCCGCGCCGCCGGCGTGCAGGTGATCGTCGAAGGTCCCGGCCATGTGCCCATGGACCAAGTGGAAATGAACATCAAATTGCAGAAGCGGCTCTGTGAAGAAGCGCCCTTCTACGTGCTCGGGCCCCTCGTCACCGATGTGGCCCCCGGCTATGACCACATCACGTCGGCCATCGGCGGCGCCATCGCGGCGGCAGCCGGCGCCGACTTCCTCTGCTATGTGACGCCGGCGGAGCACCTGGGTCTTCCCGATGAGCAGGATGTCCGCCAGGGCGTCATCGCCTCCCGCATCGCCGGCCATGCCGCTGACCTGGCGAAGGGCATCAAAGGGGCCATGGACTGGGACAAAGCGATGGGCAAAGCCCGCAAGGATCTCGACTGGGGTGAACAGCGCCGTCTGGCGATGGATCCGACGGCCTTTGACAAGCACCCGCACACGCGCGACAAGACCGGCTGCTCCATGTGTGGTCCCTACTGCGCCATGCGCATCGTCAGCGATTACCTGGGGAGACCGGCAGGTTCCTGCTAGCAGTGTACGCCTGTTGTGTGCTTTCTTTGGGGAAGAGTCCGGAGGAGGAATTTCGATGCCTGCCCAGGTTCGCGCTTGCCTGACAGGGAAACTGGCGATCATGCGGGAGAGACGCCCGCTGGTTCACCACCTGACGAACTATGTAACGGTCAATGACTGCGCGAATATGGTCCTGGCGACAGGGGCGTCGCCGGTGATGGCCCATGCGCCGGAAGAGGTGGCCGAACTGGCTTCCATCGCCGGGGCGCTCGTCCTCAACATTGGCACTCTCACCTTGCCATGGATCGAGTCGATGATCGTAGCCGGGAAGGCGGCCAATGCCGCCGGCGCGCCGGTCATCCTCGATCCGGTGGGCGCCGGCGCTACGCGGCTGCGCACCGAATCGTGCCTGCGCATCCTGGAATCAGTGAAGGTGGCTGTCGTCCGGGCGAATGCGGCGGAAGCGGCCGTATTGGCTGGACTGGATGGGGAAGTGAAGGGTGTCGACGCCGTCAGCGGCGATGCCCGCGCTGCCGCTCAGGCGCTGGCACGGCGCTTCGGCGTCGTCGCCGCCGTGACCGGCGTTGTCGATTATGTTTCAGATGGGCAGCGGACCGTGAAGATCGAAAACGGCGACGCCTGGATGGCGCGTCTGACGGGAACAGGGTGCATGGCCTCGTCGGTGACCGGCTGTTTCTGCGCCGTCGAAAAGGCTCCCCTCGCGGCGGCTGCTGCGGCGCTGGCCTTCTACGGGGCAGCCGGGGAGATCGCCGCCGGACGGTCGCCTTTAGAGGAGGCCGGGCCGACTTGGCCGGAACCGCGGGGGCCGATGAGTTTCAAAACGGCTTTCTTTGACGCCGTGTACCGGTTGGATGGTGAGCGGGCCGCGCGGATGGCCAGGGCAAGTGAGTTTTTGAAGTGAAATAATGGGGGGACGATCCCGTGCCGGAGCAAGGCGGAGGGTCGGTGTTTCATTCGGTTTTTCATAAAGACGTCCCCTGGGTCTACTTGGTGACAGACCGGCGCGCCTGTGGCGGCCGGTCCTTTTTCCATCAGGTCGAGGCGGCGCTGCGCGGCGGGGTGAACCTGGTTCAGTACCGGGAGAAGGCGGCGGGAACGCGGCAGATGGTCGAAGAGGCGCGGGCGCTGCGTGATCTCTGCCGCCGCTATGGCGCGCTGTTCGTCATCAACGACCGGCTCGATGTGGCCCTGGCTGTCAATGCCCCGGCCGTTCATCTGGGGCAGGAGGATATGCCGCTGGCAGAGGCGCGGCGCATCCTCGGTCCTGATGTCTGCATCGGTATTTCCGCTTCATCGGTGGAAGAAGCCGTCGCCGCCGAACAGGCCGGGGCCGACTATATCGGCGCCAGCGCCGTCTTCACGACACCGACGAAGGCAGAGGCGCCGGGCATCGGCCTGAAGGGGATGGCAGCCATCTGCCGGGCTGTCTCCATCCCTGTCGTGGGCATCGGCGGCCTCCATGCCGGCAATGCCGCTTCCGTTGTGGCAGCGGGTGGGCGAGGTGTGGCTGTCGTCTCCGCGATCATGGGCGCTGACGATCCGGAGCAGGCGGCAAGGGAACTGGCCGGGGAAGTGGCGCGGGCATATGCCGCTTCTAAAGGGTGCTAGCGGTGCGGCTTGCGAGATTAATCCGAAACGGAAAGGCAGAAAGCGGGGGAGGCGTGTGGACGAAAAGCGACAAGCGGGGACATCCTTGGCATCTGTTGGCGAGTTCGGCCTGATTGGACGGTTGGCCCAGGCATGGCAGGGCGCCGCCCCCTGTGGAATTGCCCACGGAAATCTTGGAGGCTTATCCCCGGTCATCCCACCGGAGGGATTGCGCTTGGGGATCGGCGATGACGCTGCTGTGATCGACGTGCCGGGCGGAAAACCCCTGCTGGTCACAACCGACATGCTGGTCGAGGGCGTGCACTTTCTCTGGTCGCCGGAACGGCGGCGCTTGCTCGGTCGTAAAGCGCTGGCTGTCAACATCAGCGACATCGCCGCCATGGGCGGCGTCCCGGCGTGGGCCTTTCTCTCCATCGGCGTTCCCGCCGGCGCAAACGTGGAGGAAGTGGAAGAGTTGTACGCCGGCATGGGAGAAATGGCGGCGCGTTTCGGTGTCGCGCTCGCCGGCGGCGATACGGTCCGTTCCGACAAGTGGGTGATCAACGTGACGCTGCTCGGCCTAGCGACGAAAGCGCCCATCGGCCGGAGCGGGGGAAGACCGGGGGACTTGATCCTGGTGACGGGCACGGTGGGCGATTCGGCTGCGGGACTGCACCTTTTGCTTTCGGAAGAGTCGATGATGGCGGCTGGGAAAGGCGCGAGTGAGAGCAATGAAGCCCATATTAGCGAAGCCGACCGTCAGGCTCTGCTGTTGCGGCACCTGGATCCCACGCCCCGTGTGGCGGAAGCGATGGCGCTCGTCGTTCACGGCGGGGTCACGGCCATGATGGATGTCAGCGACGGGGTGAGCAGCGAGGTCCACCACCTTTGCCGAAACGCGGGCTGCGGCGCCCGCATCGATCTGGCGAATCTGCCGATCAGTCCGGCGGCACGCCGGTTAGCGCGGAGGGAAGGACGCGAGGTGTTTGCCTGGGCGCTTTCCGGCGGTGAGGATTACGAACTGATCTTCACGGCGCCGGAAGAACGTGTCCCCGGATTGATCGATCATGTGCGCCGGGAGACGGGAACTGATGTGACCGTGATAGGACGACTGACCGACGGAGCGGCAGGGATCATGGCCGTCTATCCCGCAGAAAAGGGCGGCGAAGCGGTTCCCTTAGCGGCGAAAGGCTACAATCATTTTCGATAGTGTTCATCGATGGGCCATTTTTTTAGCCATAATATTTGGGTTGAGGAACGGGATCGCGCATGAAACTGCCCAAGGTAGTAACGATTGCCGGATCTGATCCGAGCGGCGGCGCCGGCATCCAGGCGGACCTCAAGGTTCTGACGCAGTTCGGCGTCTACGGCGGCGCAGCCGTCACGGCGCTGACGCGCCAGACGAGCGCCGGTGTGCTGGGGCTCTTTCCCTTGCCTGCCGAATGGGTGCTGGAACAGGTCCGCGATGTCCTGTGGGATCTGCGTCCGCCGGTGGTGAAGACGGGCATGCTGCAACAACCGGGCGTGATCGGCGGCTTGGGTCGTCTATGGGGCGAGTATGTCCGGGAATACGGAAAAACAGGGGCGCATGTTCCATATATCTCTCCGTCGGCTGAGCCTGTCCCATCCGCTCCCGTGCTCGTCGTTGATCCGGTTCTAAGTTCAGGCACAGGCGTGAGTCTATTGGCCGGAGGCGGATTAGAGGCCTTCCGGGAGGACCTGTTGCCTGTGACCACCGTGCTGACCCCCAATGTGCCGGAAGCGGAGGCATTGACCGGAATCGCCATTCGAGACAGCGACGATATGGTCGGCGCGGCGGAAAGACTCCTTCAATTCGGCGTACAGTGGGTGCTCCTGAAGGGCGGTCATCTTCCCGAGTGGGAGGGCGTCCGGATTGCCGACCTGCTGATCAGCCGGGAGGAACGGCGCTGGCTGTGGGGACAACGGGTGCCGGGGGCTGATCTGCATGGTACCGGCTGTTCCTTGGCGTCCGCGCTGGCCGCCTGCCTCGCCCTGGGCCTTCCCGTGCCGGAGGCGGCTGCCAGGGCTGTCGAATGGTTGCGCCAGCGGATCGGCAGTCCCTTGTTTGTTGGTCAGGGACGGGGCGTGGTCTGTCAGAAGCTTGAGAGACAAAGGGAATAGGGAAAGAACTGAAAAAAGCACCAGAAAAAACGATGGCCCGGACACTGATCCGGGCTATTCTGTGTGTCCCACCGGAGAGGAGATGGGCTTCCTCTTTGCAGTTGAACGGTGAAAAGGATAACTTGAACAAGAAGCGGTAAAGTACTTGTCGGATCATTCCATTGACATGTAAGATAAGTGTAAAGAACTGCAACTAGGCGTCGACGAAGTTTCCTTCGTGCCAAGTGGACAAGGCAAAAAACAATGGGAACCTTGTTCGCTGTTTTGTCAGAAAAGACCGAATATTGGGGGGTGGGCGTTTGATGGCATCACAGGATTCATTTTATCAGTACCTCCGGAACCGAGGCGTCAGCCGCCGGGATTTTATCAAGTTCTGTACCGTGATGGCGGCATCTCTCGGTCTGGATCCAGGAGCGACAGGCGCCATTGCCGAAGCCCTTGAAACGAAAAGGCGCATGCCGGTCATCTGGCGCAATTTTCAAGAATGCACCTGTTGCACCGAGTCCTTCATCCGGACACAACACCCCAAGGCGTCGGACATCATCATGACCATGATCTCCCTCGATTATCATGAGACCCTCATGGTCGCCGCCGGCCACCAGGCCGAAGAAGCTGTCGCCAAGGCGATAGAAGATAACAGGGGCAATTACATACTGGCCGTCGAAGGGGCGATCCCTGTCAAAGATGGCGGGATTTATTGCTGCATCGCCGGTCGACCGGCCGTCGACGTGCTCAAAGAAGAAGCGAAGCACGCCAAAGCGATCATCGCCTGGGGTTCCTGCGCCGTCAACGGCTGTGTGCAAGCGGCGAAACCCAACCCCACCGGGGCCGTGCCGGTCCAGGACATCATCAAGGACAAGCCGATTATCAATGTTCCCGGTTGTCCGGCCATCGCCGAAGTCATGGCTGGCGTCATCACCCATGTGCTTACCTTCGAACGGTTGCCGGAACTAGACAGCCAAGGCCGACCCAAGGTCTTCTACGGTCATCGCATTCACGACAAGTGCAACCGCCGGGCGTACTTCGACGCCGGGATGTTTGTGGAAAACTTCGATGACCAGGGCGCCAAAGAGGGCTGGTGTCTCTACAAGATGGGCTGCAAAGGCCCCAATACATACAATTCCTGCTCCAACCTTGAGTGGAACGGCGGTCTGAGCTATCCCATCAAGTCCGGCCACCCTTGCATCGGCTGTTCGGAGTTTGGATTCTGGGACAATAACGGTGGAAAGTCCATGTATAACCACCTGTCAGAAGTGCCCGGTCTGAAAATCGGGGTCAATGTGGACACCTTCGGCGCCGCTGCCGTCGGGGCTGCCATCGCTGGAGCCGCCGTTCATGCCGGATTATCGGCCGTCACAAAGAAGCAACTGGATAAACAAGAAAATGAAAAAAACTGCAAAAACAAAATAGAGGGGTGAAGCGAGCGTGGCTGAACGGATTGTTGTCGATCCCATTACCCGGATCGAAGGTCACCTGCGTGTCGAAGCCAAGGTGGAAGGCGGAAAAATCATTGATGCGGCCAGCACCGGCACCATGATTCGGGGCATTGAAATCATCGCCCGGGATCGGGATCCCCGTGATGTCTGGGCGCTTGTCCAACGTATCTGCGGCGTTTGCACCACCACCCATGCCCTTACCTCGATCCGGGCGGTGGAAGACGCCTTACAGATTCGCGTCCCGAAAAATGCCGAACTGATCAGAAAGATTATGTTGGCGGTCATCCATATTCACGATCACGTCGTTCACTTCTATCATCTCCATGCGCCGGATTGGGTTGACGTCCCCAACGCGCTGCAGGCTGATCCGATGCGGACAGCCGAATTGGCGCAGAGCATCTCCCGCTGGCCCAAGTCGACGGCCGGCTACTTCCGCGATGTGCAAGACAAATTGAAGGCTTTCGTGTCCAATGGTCAACTTGGCATCTTTGCCAACGCCTATTGGGGGCATCCCGCCTATAAACTGCCGCCAGAGGCCAACCTGATGGCTGTGGCTCACTACCTGGAAGCGCTCGACTGGCAGAAAGAGATCGTCAAAATCCACACCGTCTTCGGCGGCAAAAATCCGCATCCGAATTATCTGGTCGGCGGCATGGCCTCGGCCATCAACATCGACGGCGACAACGCGATCAATATTGAACGATTCAACCTTGTCAGCAAGCTCATCGACGAAGCCCTGGAATTTGTACTGGAGGTCTACCTGCCCGATCTGCTTGCCATTGCCTCGTTTTATAAAGATACGGCCGCCTATGGCGGCGGTTTGGGCAACTACCTTTGCTTCGGCGATTTTTCCACAGCCCCGAACAACGACCCTTCGGGATTTCTCCTGCCCCGAGGCGCCATTCTCAACAAAAACCTCTCAGAAGTGCTTGACGTCGATCCCCGTGATCCCCAACAGATCCTGGAGTACACGGATCATTCCTGGTACGAGAATTCGAAGAACGGTCTCCATCCCTGGGAAGGAGAGACTAGCCTCAAATACACCGGTCCGAAGACGCCCTATAAGACCCTGGATGAGACCGGCTCCTTCGATAAACCCTACTCCTGGGTCAAATCGCCCCGTTGGAAAGGGCATGCCATGGAAGTGGGGCCGCTGGCGCGGATGCTCGTGGGCTATGCTAAGAAAGATGCGCCTTCCCATGCCTTCATCAAGGACGAGATAGACAAGGCCCTTGGGGGTCTCGGTGTCGGCGTCGAGGCGCTCTTCTCCACACTGGGAAGGACGGCGGCTCGCGGCATCGAGTCGAAGCTCTGCGCCGTGTGGCTGAAGCAGTTTTTCAATGAATTGATCGCCAATGTCAAAGCGGGAGACCAGAAGACCTTTAATCAAGAAAAATGGGAACCCTCCACATGGCCGAAAGAGAGCAAGGGTGTGGGACTGACAGAAGCGCCCCGGGGCGCTTTGAGCCACTGGGTGCACATCAAAGACGGCAAGGTTGCCAACTATCAGTGTGTCGTGCCTAGCACATGGAACGCTTCTCCGAAGGATCTGAAAGGCCAACATGGCGCCTATGAGGCCTCTCTGCTGGGTGTTCCCATGGCCAAGGCAGACCAGCCTGTGGAATTGTTGCGGACGATTCACTCCTTTGATCCTTGTCTTGCTTGCGCCGCCCACATCATCGATACGGAAACCCAGCAAACGACAAAGGTGGAAATCCTGCGCTAAGGAGGGGAGTGGCATGAGGGATACGAAAAACCTCAAATGCCTGAACACGGTGTACGTGTGGGAATTGCCGGTGCGCATCTATCATTGGATAAATGCCCTTTGTATCGTCCTGTTGATGGTGTCGGGCCTCTATATCGGCAACCCGATGCTCCGGCCGGCCGTGGTTACCGGTGAAGCGGCCACCCACTTTTTCATGGGTTATGCCTTCGTGATCCACATCGCTGCCGGCTACGTCTTCATCGCCAACTACCTGTTCCGCCTCTATTGGGCCTTCGTTGGCAACGAGTATGCCCGCAGCCACCACTGGCCCTGGCAAAAGGCATTCTGGCTGGAGTTCATCGATGTGCTGTTGAGCTACCTCTTCTTGAAGCACCATGAAGACGAACACCTGGGTCATAACCCGGTAGCCAATCTGGCCTACTTCGGCTTCATCATGGTGGGATCGGTGTTTATGGCGCTGACGGGATTTGCCATGTATGGAGAACTCCACCCGAACGGTTTCTTTGGCAATTTACAGTGGGTCTTTCAAGTCCTCGGCCCCAGTTACACCATCCACATGCTGCACCGCCTGATGGCTTGGGGGATCGTCGGCTTTGTGGTCGTTCACCTCTATCTGTCTCTGCGCCATGACATGTTCGCCCGAAATGGCACCTTGTCATCCATGGTGAGCGGGTATAAGTTTCGCTGCGAAGAATGAAATAAACCGCCGGTTTTGTCTTCGGTTGGGAGAAGGCGCGGTATTCTTTGATCGCCTACTTCGTCGTGATGAACACCATTGATGTAATTCTTCGAT
>NZ_WXEY01000013.1 GCF_009877425.1 Heliomicrobium undosum
TTACAACACTTGATCCATTTTGGCATGTTAGTTTTTATGTTTGTTTCCGGCACGGAAATCAACCTCCGGTTTCTTCACAACAACCGACACAGCGTTGTACTCACAAGCGTGATGGGCATTGTCATTCCGTTCGGTCTGGGTGTGTCGCTGGCGTTGCTCGCGCCGGAATTTTCACAGGGAGCAAACCAAAGCCGTCCATGGATTTTCGCGCTCGTGTTAGGCACGGCGCTCTCTATCTCTGCCCTCCCCGTCATCCTGCGAATTCTCAAGGATCTTCATCTGCTCAAATCAAATATCGGCTTGACGATCATGCTTTCGGCCATGATCAACGACTTACTGGGATGGATCATCTTTACACTCGTCATTGATTTCGTTCAATCAACGGGCACGTTGATCTCGTCGCTCACATCGCTCGGTATGGTGATGATGTTTGCAGCCGTCATTTTTTATCTCGGACCACTTCTTGGAAACTTTTTATTTAACAATGAAACATTTGCGGTCACGCCAAAAATGGAAATCGCCATGTGCCTCTTGGCCGTCATCTTATTATCGAACATGGCGGAAATCGTAGGCATGCATGCCTTTTTTGCCGTTTTTCTGTTGGGTATTGTTTGGGCGCCCTTTTTCGAAGGCAAACACCAGAACTCCGGCGCCTTGCTGCACCATCTCGCGTTGAATATTTTCGCACCGCTCTATTTTGTTTCGATCGGACTAAAAGCAAACTTTTTCAGTAACTTTATTCCCTTTTTCGTCATCACGATTACAGTTCTCGCTTGCTGCGGAAAAATTCTGGGCGCAGGACTCGGCGCTTTGCTCGGGGGGATGAAACCCCAAGAAGCACTCTGCATCGGTATCGGCATGAACGCTCGTGGGGCCATGGAGATCGTCCTGGCTAGCTTAGCGCTGGAGCATGGTCTCATTACGGAAGCAGTGTATGTATCCCTCGTCGTCATGGCGCTTGCGACATCGCTGATCACAGGTCCTATCTTAAAACGCGTAATGCTGCATACCGAGCAGCCGCCTATTGTTACATTTAATGGATAAGCCAGCTCTTTCCTTGGGTGAATCGTTACAGGCACCGTCCTGCTATAAGTGGTGGCACAAACTTTACACAAAATCTTGACAAAATCTTGACCAAATGACGTTTATGGTGTTTTATTATAAGGGTGTTGCCTTTACACGATTTTCCAAGAGGAGGTTGTCCCATGTTTGTTTCCTGGATGAAGCGGGCAATGGCCGCTTCTACGCTCCTGGTGATGAGCCCCGCTGCCGCTTGGGCCGCCGAGGCCGCGAAAGACCCCATCGCCCAACAAGTCGACATGACCGGTAAGATTCTCGTTCCACTCATCGCCTTCGTCTTGCTGGCGGCCTTCGCCGCACGCTTTATGAAAAACAAAGGCCTCTTTACGCTGCACCGCGGGTTGGGCCTGCTCATCGGCGCCGCAACCCTCGGTCACGCTATCTACGCGCTCACCCAGATGGGCATGGAAAAACCCTTGATCAACGCCACAGGTATGCTGGCGACCGTCGGCATCGGCTTGCTGATCTTCACTGGCACACGCAACCCCGCTTCCGGGGTGCACCGCATGGCCACAGCGCTGTTGATCGCCGGGTTTGTCGCCCACAAGGTGATGATTCCATAGTCTCCTTCGGTAATGGCCCGGACTCGAAACAGAGGATGTATGTTCGATTACTGATGTATGTTCGATGACAAAGAAGCCTCGATAGCAGGCTTCTTTTGTTTTGTCGCCGAAGGTATGTTATGGTAATGCCATGCTTTGGAAGGAGGCAACCCCTCATGTGCGCAGTCAGTGTGGCAGAAGTCCCGATCCCGCAAGATGCTCTGGTCGCCGCTTCCCTCCAGCCGATCCATTACGGCGACTGTTACCGCATGCAGGTTCCGAAGAACTTCACCGGCGGCGTTGACGACTTGACCGGTTTGATTTTTTCACCGGCTTCAAACCCTTCCTGGGCGAGTGGGTTGACGAAGGTCCGCGATAGCGTCGTCGGACTGTTCGGCATCAAAAGGGTGACGCCCGGCCCCGGCGCTGCCAAACAGGGCGACTCGCTCCAACCGGGTCAACGTCGCCTGCTCTTTCCCATCATCGCTCGCACCGACACGGAACTGCTGTTAGGGTTGGATGATCGCCACCTGGACTTTCGCGTCTCTGTTCGGCTGGTCGAAGAAGGCGCAAACCGCTCTGTCGATGTGGCGACCGTCGTGAAGTTTCACAATCTCCTGGGAAGAGCCTACTTTGTGCCCGTGAAACCCTTCCACCGGCTCCTCGTTCCAGCGATCATGAAAAAGGCGGCCCTCAACTGGGAAATGGCGAACACCGACGAGGGGTAATGCCATCTCATTCAGACAAGACCATCAAAAAGTTGTCACCCGCCTCAGAAGAGGCTATCATAGGGATAAACCATTCCGCACTGAAGGGAGCGATTCTTATCCCAGTCGCACAACATATCCGCGCGCAGATCAGCCAGTCCTCCTGGATCCGCAAGATGTTCGAAGAGGGCGAGCGCCTGAAACCGATTTACGGCGAAGACAAGGTCTATGACTTCACCATCGGCAACCCGAACAACGAACCGCCGGCCGCTTTCCGTGAAGCCCTCATAGAATTGGCCAACCACCCTGTTCCCGGCATGCACCGCTACATGAGCAACGCCGGCTACCCCGAAACCCGTCAGGCTGTGGCCGAAGCCCTCAGCACAGCCAGCGGCAAGGCCTTGACAGCCGATCATGTGGTGATGACCGTCGGCGCCGGCGGCGGTCTGAACGTCGTCTTCAAGACGATCCTCGACCCCGGCGACGAGGTGATCATCTCCGCTCCCTTCTTTGTCGAATATAAAGGCTACCTCGCCAACCAAGGCGGCAAGGCGGTCATCGTCCAGTCAAAAGAAGACTTTCAATTGGACCTGGACGCCATCGCCGCAGCGGTGACGGCGAAAACGCGGGCCATCATCATCAACTCCCCCAACAACCCCACCGGCGTCGTCTACCCCGCCGAGAGCCTCGACGCATTGAATCGCCTCCTGGAAGCCAAGGGCGCCGAGTTCGGACGAACCCTGTTCGTCGTCTCTGATGAGCCCTATGCGAAAATCGTCTACGACGGGGTGACCGTTCCTCCCGTCTTCGCCCACATCCGCAACAGCATCGTTGTAACCTCCCACAGCAAAGACCTGGCCCTGCCGGGTGAACGCATCGGTTATATCGCCATCAGCCCCGAGATCGAGGAAGCGACCCTGCTCTTCGACGGCTTGGTGCTGGCCAACCGCATCCTGGGCTTCGTCAATGCGCCGGCCTTGATGCAGCGCCTGGTGGCCAAGCTGCAGAACGAATCGGTGAACATCGACGAGTACCGA
This sequence comes from Heliomicrobium undosum, assembly GCF_009877425.1. Classification (NCBI taxonomy): domain Bacteria; kingdom Bacillati; phylum Bacillota; class Clostridia; order Eubacteriales; family Heliobacteriaceae; genus Heliomicrobium; species Heliomicrobium undosum. The sequence continues at coordinate 3,367 of NZ_WXEY01000013.1, forward strand.
GAAAAACGGGATCTCTTCTACGACAACCTGACCGCGATGGGCTACGAGATGGTCAAGCCTCAGGGGGCCTTCTACCTCTTCCCCAAGTCCCCCCTGGCTGATGACGTCGAGTTCGTCCGGCGCGCCCAGAAGTACAACATCCTCCTCGTCCCTGGCAGCGGGTTCGGCAAACCCGGCTACTTCCGCATCGCCTACTGCGTAGAGAAGCGGATCATCGAGAACTCGCTGGAGGCCTTCCGGGCGCTGGCGAAGGAATTAGGACTGTCGGGTTAGACTAAGAGAAGCAATAGATTGCCCCCTCAATAAAACTGACAATCAAGTTAATCCAAGAAAAACAGGCTATAATCTTTGAAGAGAAAGGGTGACATTTCTGTCATCCTTTCTTTCATAAAACCCTCCCCCCTTCAATCCCCTTCCCCCATCAAGTCCCTTCTAAAGTCCCCCTTCTCTTCCTGAGAAACGTTCCATCTCTTGACGAACAGATGATTTCAGTAGGAAAGGAGCCTTAGCTCGTGGATGCCCTGCACACATTCACTGACAAAGTCACCATTATCACCGGCGCCGGCAACGGCATCGGCCGCAGTGTCGCCCTGGCTTACGCACAAGCGGGCGCTACGGTCATCATCGCCGAACGAAACGCCGAATCCGGTAGAGAAACAGAAGCCATCATCAATGACAAAGGCGGCAAAGCCCTGTTCATCCCCGTCGATGTCCGCCGACCTGACGACATCGATGCGCTCATGGCGGAGACGGAAAAACGTTTCGGCAGGGTCGACATCCTGATCAACAACGCTGGCGTCTCCCGCTGGAAATCCCCCTATGAACTGACCGTGGAAGAGTGGGACGACATCATCGACACGAACCTGCGCAGCGTCTTCCTCTGTTCCCGCGCGGCGGCCCGGATCATGAGGACAATAGGCGGCGGCGCCATCGTCAACATCGCCTCCACGCGGGCGCTCATGTCCGAACCGGACACGGAGGCCTACGCCGCATCCAAGGGCGGTATCATCGCCTTGACCCACGCCCTGGCGGTCTCGCTCGGTCCCGACAACATCCGGGTGAACGCCATCAGCCCCGGTTGGATCGAGACGGGCGACTATGAACAGTTGCGCCCCGTCGATCACAGCCAGCACCCCGCCGGGAGGGTGGGCAAACCGGACGATGTGGCGCGGGCCTGCCTCTTCCTTACCACGGAGGGCAACGACTTCATCACCGGCGCCAACCTGGTCCTCGACGGGGGCATGACGCGCAAGATGATCTACGAACCGTAAAGCAGTAGGCAACGGCTATCTTTTTAAGCTACTCTAATTTGTCTTCCACCTCGTGGACCCCGTCCACCCCATCGCGCCGGACATCCACATAGAGGGTCCCGTCGCTCTGCAGGGCGGCGTAAAACACCTCCGACAGATCTTCCACGCCCCGCTTTTTCAGTTCGCCGTAGAGCCACTTGAAACTGAGGTTGTGTTGGAGCAGATTCTGCTCCAACACATCGCCGTCCTTGATGATCTCCGTCGCCAAGCCCTTATATGCCGTCGGTTTGCCCAGGTCGCTCATCGTTACCGGCAGGTGCTGCGACTTCTTCAGAACGCTCAGTTTTCCGTTGGGCTCCAACAAGGCAAACTCCACATCGGTGATGTTGAAAGCCCCCTTATTGCGTAGTTGCATCTCCAACTTATCCAGGCTGTAGCGGAGCCGCTTCATGTTTTCTTCCATCACCTTGCCGTTTTGAACGACGATGACGGGCTCCCCTTCCAGTATTTTGCGGGCGGCCAGACTTTTCAAATGGACCATGCTAGTGGCCACCGTGGCGATTGTCAGAACCACAGGACTCAAGAGCACCCATGCGCCCTTTACCTCAGTGACGACATAGGCGCCGGCAATCGTCCCCATGACGATAGCGATGACAAAATCAAAATAGGTCATTTGAGACAATAGTTTTTTTCCAATGATGCGGGTCAGAATGGTCAGCAGTATATAGGCTGCCAGCGTCTGCGTTGTCACCCGGAACAATTCAACCCAGCCGTTTTGCACGCGATGAGAACCACCTTTTCACGCTTGTCCTTGATCCAAGTATGTGCTTTATCCCAATGGGTCGCTCCTTTCATTCTCCCCTCAAAGTCGACTGGGAATCCCACAGGCAACCTACGCGCAGAATCCTCTTGATCAAAAACAAAACAACCATGCCTCTTCAGGCCACAGGTTATGATGAAAAGGCCTTTTCATCATAAAAAAAGCCGGGCAAAATGCTCCGGCTTCCTGATAAACAGCGAATCGCTATGATTGAACCCCAGTTCTTTTCCAGGGTTATTCTTTTGACCTGTCCATTTTTTTCTTCAACCGGCTCAAGTTTTTCATTCCCCGGCTGATCTCCATCGCATGAGCCTCTTCCGCATCGAGTTCCTGGGCGATGGACTCCAGCGCATCCCAAGGATTCACCCGTTCTCCACAGGTGAAAATGTCAACGGCGGCATATCCGAGTTCCGGCCAAGTGTGGATCGTCAGGTGGGATTCGGAGATGACGACAACACCGCTGACACCTTGCGGTTCAAAGCGATGAAAGACCACTTCCCGGATATCGGCCCCCGATTTCTCAGCGGCGCGAACCATGACCTCTTCCACCGTCTTCACATCGTTGAGTTTATCGGAATTACATTCCCATACCTCGGCCAGCAACTGCACACCGAGGGGATTGCCCAACACATTCATCCACGGCAGGTCTCCTTTCAGATAGCATTATTCCTCAAGGAGCCTGCAATTATTTTTTGAACTTACTCGGCTTTTTCCGGCCGTATCTCTTCGTAAGCCGCTAAAGCCTGCCGGTGAATCTCTTTGATAGGCAGATTCCCCCGGCGAGCCGCCGCCTGGCAATCATCAAATTCGGGATGAATGTTGACGACGCGACCGGCCAGGATGCCCCGCTTCAACCGTACCGGACCGCCTTCAGTGGTCACCGTCACCCAGTCCCGTTCCAAGCAAGCCCGCCGCTCCAGGCGGGAGCGAACACCGAGCGTCGTCGACTCGGCAAAGAGTTGCTCCAGCACGACCGTCCCGCGCTCGGGCGGACAAAGCACCGTCAGGTGGCAGCCGAGGCGGCCTTTCTTCATCATCACCGAAACCGCTTGCACATCCAGCGCGCCGGCATCAAAGAGCCGGGCTGTCAGGGGCGAGAGCCACTGGGGATTCATGTCGTCAACGGTCGTCTCGATGACCTGCACATCCTCCCACAGGAGCGCCGGCACGCCGCCGGCGCCATGTTCACTCCCGCCCCTTTGCAACTCCCCCAGGCAATCCCCTTTCTGTCCATGCCCGTGGTCATGCCCGTGGTCATCTCTTTGCTCATGTCCGTTCTCATGTCCATGCTCATGTCGGTGCTCATTTTCTTGTTTAATCCCGTGCCCATTTCCATGACCATGACCGCTGGCGTGTTTGTGACCATGCCCATGGTGATGCCCGTGGGCATGGGTCATGCCGCCGGAACAGACGAGCCAACTTTTCCCTGCCTCTTCACGGCGACCGAGCAGCAACCGCAGCACATTGGGCCGATCCTTCGCCGGCCGAGAGCCTGCCCCGTGACCGATCCGCTCGATCCGCAAGGGCATCCCTTGGGAATGGCTGTCATGGGGACGGCCCAAGGTTGTACAGAGGGCGGCGCCGGTCGGCGTGACCAGTTCGCCCTCCCCGCCGCCGAGGTAGACGGGGAAGTCACGGACGAGGTCGGCCGTAGCCGGCGCAGGCACCGGCATCACCCCGTGGGCGCAACGGACCGTGCCGGATCCGAGCGGCAGGGGCAGGACGAGGATCTCCTCCACCTTCAGGTATTCCAGCGCCCAGCAGGTCCCGACAATGTCGACGATGGCGTCGACAGCGCCCACTTCATGAAAGTGAACCTTTTCGACGGAGCAGCCGTGCACCTTCGCTTCCGATTCAGCCAGACGCGTAAAAACCCGGATGGCCATCTCCTTCACCGGGGACGCCATGGCGGAACTTTCGATGATCTGCGCCACATGATGCAGGTGGCGGTGGGGCTGGGGCCGGTCATCGAGAAGGACGTTCACCTTCGTGGCCCGGATGCCCTTGGAGATGACAGACTCACGGCGCAACTCATAACCGTCGACGCCGAGCCCTCGCAAGGCTTCCGTCAGTTCTTCCCAGGGAACCCCCAGGTCGACCAGGGCGCCCAGCCACATGTCGCCGGCCGCGCCGGAGACGGGATCGACGACGAGGATGTTATGACCATTCGTAGGCGCATCATTCCGGCAGCCGTGCGAATGTTTGCCTCTTTCCCCATGACCATGGCCGGTTTGCTCGTCGCTATTACACATCGTGGAACCTCCCTGCTTCACGACTTCCGCTGCGGACGATCGTCGCCGCCAGGGCCGCCGCGCCGAATCCATTGTCGATATTGACGACACCGACGCCGAGGGCGCAGGAGTTCAGCATGCCCAGCAACGCCGAGAGACCGCCGAAATTGGCGCCATAGCCGATGCTCGTCGGCACGGCCACGACAGGGATGTCCACCATGCCGGCGACGACGGAGGCCAGAGCGCCTTCCATGCCGGCGATGACGACGATCACCTGCGCCTCGTTCAGTTCATTCCGCTTTGATAACAGCCGGTGCAACCCGGCCACACCGACGTCAAAGATCCGCTTCACCCGGCATCCCATGGCGAGAGCGCTGACAACCGCCTCCTCGGCAACCGGCAGGTCGGCCGTTCCCGCCGTGACGACAGCAATGGTCCCGATGGGTCGGTCGTTTTCTTCCGGCACACGCAGGGTGATGGCCTGAGCCAGTTCGTGAAAGACCGCTTCGGGAACCTTGGCCTGCACAGCGGCAAAGGCTTCCGCCGTGCAGCGCGTCGCCAGCACCGGCAGACCCGTCTGGGCCAATCGCTCGAAGATGGCCGCCGTCTGTTCCGGCCGTTTGCCGAGGCCGAAGATGACTTCAGGAAAACCCTGGTTGATGGCCCGGTAGTGATCGACCTTGGCAAAACCGATATCCTCATAGGGCCAACCTTTCAGCCGATCGACGGCCTCTTCCACAGGCATCTGCCCGTCCTGGACCGCCCGCAACAGATGGGTCAGCCTCGAATGATCCATGGAAACCGACTCCTCCCGACAAGTTCAATCCTTATCATACCACAGATGTAGCAGTATGTAGTCTGCTGGCAATTATTCGGCGATTTGTCCACTTACGCTTTATGTTTGTCCGCTTACGCATAAAAAAGAAGCTTCTGAAGAGAAGCGCCCTCCCTTTGCAGAGAGGGCGCAACGTTATTGGACGTTATTGTCTGAAGCATTTTCATCTCAAGCGCTTGTTCCAAAGCTTTTTTTCTAACTGACCAGCCAGCCTTTCGGCAGCCTGCCCGTGCTATCCGACGATGACGCCGACGCCGTCGGGGATGACGGTGATCTCTGCATCATCGCCCTTGATGGCTTTGGCCATGGTCAGGGCTTCTTCGAGCGTTTCGGCGTAGTCGAGGTGCATGTCGCGGAAACGGCCTGCCAGTTTTGGGTCGCTGACCATGATCACCTTGTACTTGATCAGCATGCGGCAGAGGATCTGCGATTCCCACTGGTCAGCCGGCGTGTCTTCCTTGGCCGTCGACAGGAAGGTGTCCATGGCGGCCTGGGGAGAGGGGAAGTCGGCCAACTGGTGATAGAAGTCCTCGCCGCCGAGCCCGTCGGAGCAGCCGGCGACCATGATGATGACGGCGCCCGGCTTGGCCGTCGCCTCTGCCGCCGTCATGCCTTTGACAGCTTGGTACAGGTTCTGGTCGAGGGGATAGCCACCGTTCGTGGAGATGACGATATCGCCGGGGATCGGCTTGGCGGCCACCAGTTCACGGACAAAGGCACAGCCTTTGAGGTGGGCCTCGACGGTGTGGCCTGCCACTGCGTAGATGATCTCTTTTTTGGCGTTGATCACTACGTTGAGGACAAAGGCCAACTTGGCCTTTTCCGCGGCGAAGAGCATATCGCGGTGGATCGGGTTGTTTTCCAGGTTCCCCGTGCGGGCATAGGGGCTGGAGATAAAGGTGGAGTTGTGGTTGTACATGACGGTCTTGCGGGAGGCGACACCGGGGAGGACGCTCTTGCGGCCGCCGGAGAAGCCGGCGAAGAAGTGGGGCTCAATGAAGCCGTCAGCCAGGAGCAGGTCGGCCTCGACGGCCAGCTTGTTCACCCACAACTCGCCGCCGGAAGGCAGAATACCCAAGAAGGCCATGTCCTCGTCTTTTTCGGAGAGGTGATTGACGATCTTGACCTCGTCGACGACCTTTTGGCCGAACTTGGCCAGCAGTTCCTCGTCGGTGGTCGGGCGGTGCATGCCGGTGGCGACCAGGATGGTCACATCGGCGTCAGGGTTGCCCTTTTTGATCTCTTCGAGCATGAGCGGGATATTGATATGGCTCGGCACAGGGCGGGTATGATCGCTCGAGATGATGACGATATTCTTCTTGCCCTTGACAAGTTCCGACAAGGGCGGCGAGGCGATGGGATTGGCCAGCGCACGGCGGACGATCTCTTCCTGGGTTCCATCCGGGGTGTATTCGTGGTTCTCCGGGGTCAGCAGGCGGACCTTGGGGCCCGGTTCCAAGGGAAGATCCAGGTAGGTCTTATGATAGGGCAGCTTAATCAAAAACATCGACCCCTTTTCGTGATAGTGGTGACAAAGTTATTATAACGAAAGAAAGGGTCTTTCGGAAGAAGCGAAAAGCAGTGAAGGCACAAGAAATTGCTACAAGAGCGCAAAGGAGTGGTGAAAACGTGTTAGAATATAATGTAAAAAGCGGAATTAAAAGGTATATCAGAAGGAAACACGTGGTTCTTCAAGTTCGACGAGCAACATCGGAAATAGAGAAACGGTGCGATAGCATCCCGAATCTGGTTCGCGCTTCTGGCTTAGTACTCTGGATAGACACCTGGATTAGAGATTCTATACAAGAGAATCGAAATGAAAGAATCGAGGTTCCTGCTGTGGAACAGTCTGACGCGCTGTTGCAAGTGGATATCCGCCGGGCCGGATACGGCGAAAAAAAAGAGGCGATCCGGAACATCCGCTTTTCCCTTCGACCAGGAGAGATGATGGGGCTCATCGGCGCCAACGGCGCCGGTAAAAGCACCACGATCAAAGCCATCCTGGGCCTTCTGCCCGAGTTGGACGGCGCGGTCCGCATCGGCGGAAAGGGAAGGCGTCTGGCCTACGTGCCGGAACAACCCATTTATTATGAAGAACTCACCTTGTGGGAGCACCTGGAATTGGCGGCGGCGGCCCACGGCCTCCCGCAGGATGCCTTCCGGGAGCGTGCCGTTTCGCTGCTGCACCGCTTTCGCATGGACCATGTGCGCGACCACCTGCCGGAAAGCTTCTCCAAGGGCATGCAGCAGAAGATGATGCTGGCCCTGGCCTTCCTGCTCGAACCGGAGGTGCTTATCGTCGACGAACCTTTCGTCGGCTTGGACCCCCGGGCCACGCTGGATCTCCTGAACCAACTTCAGGAGGCGCGCCGCCGGGGCGCCGGCGTGCTCATGTCCACCCATGTCCTCGACACGGCAGAAAAAATCTGTGACACCTTCACCCTCATCGACGACGGATGCGTCGTCGCCTGCGGTACGTTGGCGCAACTGCGCGAGCAGAGCCGTCTTGGGGGCGGTTCCCTCTTCGACTGTTTCCATGCGTTGTTGGAGAATGAACCATGATCACAGCCGACAGTCTCTTTCTCCGCCGCCTGCGATCGGAATGGCGTTTTCAGTACGACCTCTGGAAAACGGTCGTCGACTGGACCATCGCCCTCTATCTCATCATCCCCGCCCTGCTCCTTTTCGCCGACGCCTACCGTTCCTGGTGGCTCGCGCCGCCCCTTTGGCTCGCCGGCCTCCCTGCGGTGATTCCCCAGAGCCTGCTCCTCCTGTTCATCTTCACTGGCCGCATGCGCATCTTTGTGGAGGAGGCAGACCACCTTTTCCTGCTTCGTCAACGATCCTGGCACAGGCGCATCGTGGCGCTTGGTATCTTCTATTCGCTCGGCAAAGAGCTTCTGCTGACGGTCCTGCTCTTTTTGCTGCTGGCGCCCTTTCTCACAACCGGCTACGGGCTGGCCGTCAGCCAAATCGCGCTTTTGATCGGTGTCACCTTCCTCTTTCGCGCCGTGATGGCGCTGAGCCGGCAACTGCTCACGTTGCGCTATGCCGACTGGAAAGGGACCTTGCTCTTTTTCCTTCTCTTTTCGCTGGCTGGTCTGCTCTTCCGAACGGAACTGGTCGCGCTAGCCGGTCCTCCGCTCGCGCCCACCGTCTTCGCCGGTTGGGGCAGTTCCTCGATTCTGGAAAAACCGAACGGTCCCGGCGTTCCGCCGACGCTTCAAGATTTGTCGATTCCGTCGCCCCAGGATCGTGCTCCCCAGGATCAGGCGCCCCTCGACGGAGTGTATCCGGCGCCTCCCTCACACCTCGCCCGCAATCAGGCGGACCCTTCCGCTATCGCGGGGACTGTGGAAGGCGGCCACATCGACGTCATCGCAGCCACGACCGTGATCGCCCTGACCGTCCTGCTCGGCTATCTGATCCGGCTGCGCCTCAACTGGAAAGGTCACTTCTTCCACGACGTCGCCCGGGAGAGACAGGAGCGGCTGCGCTACGCCGCCCTGATCCTGAACGCCGCCGGCTTTCGCTTTCGCAAACCCAACCGGCGCAGACAGCGTCCCATCGCCTTTCGCCGTTCCAACGCGCTCTTTCGTCGCCGCGCCGCCGTCGACATCCTGACTGAGGCCTGCCTGAAGACGGTGCTGCGCAGCCGCTCCCGTCTCTCCCAGTACGGCCAGATGACCCTCCTGGGGTTGTTCGCCGTCACCATCGCGTCGGGACTGTGGAAGTGGGCGCTCTGGATCGGCGCGATCGTTGTGATGACCCAATGGACGGGATACTACTGGAAAGAGACGATCCATGCCGAGTTCGTCCAGCTTTTCCGCTGGACCGTCTCCGACCAGCGGCTGGCAGCGGAACGCGCTCTCTTTCTGCTGAGTCTTCCGTCGTTGCTCCTCATCAGCGCCGTCGCCGGGTTTCAAAGCTTCTCTTGGCTTGGCGCCGCTGCCGCCTTGCCCTTGGGCTCCTTTGCCGGATACGTCACCGCCAACATGATCTCTTACTTTGGAGTGATTCATCATGAACAACCGGCACAAGAAACTGACCTTTGACCCTCTCCATCACCCCTACCCCTCCCGGCGGTTCACCGTCTTCGGCCGCCGGGGCATGGTCGCCGCCTCTCACCCTCTGGCTGCCCAGAGCGGACTGCAGGCGCTGCAACAGGGCGGCAACGCCGTCGACGCCGCTGTGGCTGCCGCCGCTTGCCTGACCGTGGTGGAACCCACCTCAAACGGCATCGGCGGCGATGCCTTCGCCCTCGTCTGGCATCAGGGCAAACTCTACGGCTTAAACGCCAGCGGACCGTCACCGAAGCGGATCTCCCTCGACACTGTCCTTCGCGAAGGCTGTGGTGAGATGCCCGCCTACGGCTGGACACCCGTCAACGTGCCCGGCGCTCCGGCCGCCTGGGCGGAGCTGGCCCACCGCTTCGGCCGGCTGCCTCTCACGTTATCGCTGGCCCCGGCCATCGCCTATGCGGAAGAAGGGCATCCGGTAGCGCCGGTGGTGGGCCGCTACTGGCAGGCCGCCTTCCGGGAATACGCCCAAAACCTGCGGGGTGAAGCCTTCCGCCCCTGGTTCGATACCTTCGCGCCGAAGGGACGGGCTCCCGCCACCGGCGAGATCTGGCGCTCGCCCGACCACGCCCGCACGCTGCAGTCCATCGCCGAGAGCGGCGCCGCCTCCTTCTACCGGGGCGACCTGACCGAAAAGATCGACGCCTTTTCCCGGCAGACAGGCGGCTTCTTGCGCGGCGACGACCTGGAACGCTACCGGCCCGAGTGGGTCGATCCGATCCGCATCGACTACAAGGGTTATCAGGTCTGGGAGATCCCGCCGAACGGCCACGGCATCGTCGCCCTGATGGCCCTCAACATCCTCAAAGGATTTGACTTCACCGAACGAGAGTCGGAAGCGGCCTACCACCATTCCATCGAGGCGCTCAAGCTGGCTTTTGCCGACGGAAAACGCTACATCGCCGATCCGCGCCGGATGACCGTCTCTGTCGAAGACCTGCTCTCTGATGCTTACGCCGAGGAGCGGCGGCGGCAGATCGGCCCGAAGGCGCTGACACCGTCGCCTGGGATGCCCCACAGCGGCGGCACTGTCTACCTGGCCGCCGCCGACGGCGAGGGGACAATGGTCTCCTACATCCAGAGCAACTACATGGGCTTCGGCTCCGGTCTCGTCGTCCCCGGCACGGGGATCGCGCTGCACAACCGGGGACGCAACTTTTCCCTCGACCCTGCCCATCCCAACTGCCTGGAACCAGAAAAAAAGCCCTACCACACGATCATCCCCGGCTTTCTCAGCAAGGGCGATCAGGCGGTAGGACCCTTCGGGGTCATGGGCGCGTTCATGCAGCCCCAAGGCCACGTGCAGGTCGTGCTGAACACAGTCGACTTCGGGCTCAACCCGCAGGCGGCTCTCGACGCGCCGCGCTGGCAGTGGACAGAAGGAAAGCGCGTCGAGTTAGAGCCCGCCGTCCCGGAAGCGATCCGGGAGGCGCTGGCCCGGCGGGGTCATCACGTCTCGACATCGGCTGACCCGGCTTCCTTCGGGCGCGGCCAGATCATCTGGCGCGACGAGTCAGGGGTCCTCGCCGGCGGGACAGAGCCGCGGGCCGACGGCATGATCGCAGTATGGTAGTTTGTCCGGCTACGCCATGGTGCGAGATGGCATCCTTGGTCGCCGCACTTTGCGGGCAGCGCAATATAAGCGCTTGCAGCGCGCGATAGGGGGAGTTCCCTCCCCTGTCGGAATATGTTAAAATAACTACAATCAAATATCTTTCATCCGGCGCTGAGTTCCGCATGTAAGCGCCAAAAGTGCTTTCGCAGGATGATGTCGTTCGTCAAACACCCCAGCCACAGAACGGCAGGGGTGTTTTTTTTATTTTTCGAAAGGGGGCGCCGCCTTGTTCAACGGATTGATCGACAAACTCCCCCAGGAGAAGATGCAGGCGATCTACGACGCCAACACCCGAGCCGCACGAGCCGACGGCTTTTTCTACCTGATGGTCTGCCTCTCTGGAACCGTTGCTACCCTGGGCTTGCTCACCAACAGCGCCGCCGTTATCATCGGCGCCATGCTCCTGGCGCCGCTCATGAACCCCATCGTCGCCGGCGCGCTGGCCATGACGATCGGCGACACGCAGATGCTCCGCCGTTCCGCCGTAGCCGAACTGAGCGGCGTCATCCTGGCCGTCGTACTCTCCACCTTCATCACCCTCATCTCGCCGACGCGGGAATTGACACCGGAAATCCTCGCCCGCACCCAGCCGACCCTCTTTGACCTGCTCATCGCCTTCGCCTCCGGCGCAGCCGGCGCCTACACCCTCGCCTACCGCCCTGAATCGTCGGCCCTGCCTGGCGTGGCCATCGCTACGGCCCTCATGCCGCCCCTCTGCGTCGTCGGCATCGGTTTCGCCTCCTACGATTACAGCGTCGTCTGGGGCGGATTCCTGCTCTTTTTGGCCAACTTGATCGCCATCAACCTCGCCAGTTTCATCGTCTTCCGCCTGGCCGGTTTCACCACCCATTATGGCAACGACGAGTCCTTCGACCTGTCTGTGCGCCAGCGGCTGTTAATGTCGGCTGCCCTCTTCGTACTCATCTCTCTTCCCTTGGTAAGCATCATGCTAAAGGTGATCGACCACAACAATCTGGACAAGCTCGTGCGGGAATCGCTGACTGAAAACCTGCAGATTGTACCCAGGAGCGAACTCGTATCCTACAAAGCGGAGCGAAACACGGACGGTGTGACCGTCTCCGCCGTTGTGCGCACGCCGGGCACATTCAAGCCAGAACAAATCCGGGATATGGAAAACGTGCTGGAGTACACATTAAAAGCGCCTGTGGAAGTCCATTTGCAGACGGTCCGCGTCGCCGAGGTCACCCGCCACCGCCTGTTCGATGTCGAACACCCGCTTCCCGGAACGGGTTCCGGCGCTGTGCCCGCTGAAGCGGCTTCAGGGGGGGCGTCGGATAGTCCGGCAGAGGGAGCGGACACCCCGGCCTTATCCCCGTCGGCATCGACCCAGACTGTAAAGCTGAACAACCCGGAAAAATTGATCGAAGACATCCTGGTGGAAAAAAGCAGGGTGTCCCCCGGTTTCCTCTGGCAGACCTTCTCCTTTTCCTACGACCGGGAGAAAGCTGCCTATGACGTTCGCCTGCTCATGCAACCCCAAGCCGAATGGACAGGCGATCTGCCACCGCTGTTGGCCGAACTGATGGAGGAGCGGCTGAAGCGCAAAGTCAACCTCACCGTCGAAAAGCCCAAGGCGCCCGAAGCGGCTGCGCCAGGCACGCCGGGAGAGGAACCGGCTGCAGCAAAAAGCGCCGGTTGATCCAAACCTGCTCTGCCGTCCTCGGCGCCAGATGACAGCTACACCCCTTCGAGTTGAACCGTGCATTCCCCTAACAAGTCATCTCCCCAGAACAGGGCCAAATGATCGCCGCTCATCACGGGACCGACGCCGACAGGCGTGCCGGTGTAGAGGATATCCCCCGCTCCCAACCCAAAGCGGTTGCCGCAGTAGTCAACCAGCAACTGCGGGGAAAAGACCATCTGGGCGGCATTCCCCCGCTGGACTTCCACCCCGTTTTTCAACAACCGAAAATCGCGTTCCCCCAGTCGCTTCAGGCCGGGAAAGGGGATGGCCCGGCTTATGAGCGCACCATTCCGAAAGCCCTTGCACTCCAGCCAGGGCTGCCCCCTGCGCTTGATGTCGTTTTGCTTGTCTCGGAGGGTCATGTCCAACCCCAGCGCCATCTGCCGGACCAGATCGTTCACCGACATCCCCGGCTCGTAGGCGCGATCGATCAGCAACACCAGTTCGGCCTCATAATGGACAGATCCCCGCTCCCCCGGCAGCAGCACCGTTTGCCCCTGCATCTCGACGAGGGCATGGGTCGGCTTGGTGAAAAGGATGGGCGCCTCGGGCACTTCGTTCTGCAACTCCTGGGCGTGCAGGCGGTAGTTCCAGCCGACACAGTAGATATTGCGGACATCCATCGTGAGTCAGCCCTTTCTTATCGACAATGCCTTTGTGCCCACTTGCATCATACCCCATCGCGCATCCTTCAGCAAACGAAAGGATTCGGCGTCCCGCCGCTTTATATGAAGCCGGTTTTCCGATGTTTTTTCACTATAATCATGTTGTGAATACCAATAATTGAGCCATGACCTGTCCTCTCGAACAACGGTATAATGAGTCAGGCGCCCTCTGCTTATGCTTACACCAATGGGTCTATGACCGGAAAGGACAATATAGGGACTATGAAAAAAATGATTACTCCCTTGCTCACCATGCTTCTCACCCTTTCCCTGTCCCTGTCGCCGTCCCTTCCCCTGTTTCCCCCCGCCTCGGCCAGCACGCCCGCACCGGCGGATCCCCTATCCCGGTACATGGTGAAGGACATCGACGGTCACTGGGCCGAGTATTACCTGATGGATTTTGTGTTGGCCGATGTGCTGACCGGCTCTATCGACAAGGATGGCGCGACGATGATGCGCCCCGAAGATAACATCACCCGGGCAGAACTCGTCACCCTGTTCGTCCGCGCTCTCGGTTTGCAGAGCAACGGCGGCGGCGAGTCTTTCTCCGATGTCCCGGCCGGCCAGTATTACACCGACGCCGTCCGCATCACCAGCGCCCTTGGCCTGGTCAACGGCGTCGGCACTGGGAAGTTTGAACCGAATCGCAAGATCCGGCGCGAGGAGATCGCCACCCTGGTGGTGCGCGCTTTTGAAGGCGGCATCCCCTTCGACAAGCAGGCCCAGCCATTTTCCGACGTGACGGACGGCTTTTTTAAGCCCTACATCGACAAGGCAAGCGGCGCCGGCCTGATCAACGGTGTGGGCGACAACCGCTTCATGCCGAAAGGCTTGGCCAAGCGCGCCGAAGCGATGGCCCTGCTTTGGAACGCCCTCCGTGTCGAAGCGGACGCGCCACCCACAGACCAGACCTTGACCGACCTCGTGCTCACGAGCGAGCGCGCCGCCTTGTCGGCGTTGAAGTCCCGCGATTTTGATGCTTTCGCCCAGAGCATAGAGAAACACAGCACGGGATTTCAAAAGGAGTTGCGCAACCTGCTCATGGACGGCATGGCGCAGATGATCGCCGAAGGCGACAGCATCGATGTGATCGACCGCAGCGCGCCGGTGGCCCGCGTCATTACCAAATCGAACCGGTTTGCCGTGATTGAACTGGATGAGGATTACGAATTGGTGACGGTAACCGATGGAGTGGAAACACGTGAGACCAAACAGACGACAACGACAGTGCTCCTGAAGAAGATGCCCGGCGGATCGACCTGGAAGATTTACGCTTCCGCTTAAACGAAGGAAGATCATTTCCCAAGCCGCTCACCGGATGATAAATCTCCGAGCACTGCAGAGAAATGACAGAAGCGGTTGGAACCTCGATGAGGTTCCAACCGCTTTTTTGATTTTCCGTACCGCTCCGGCTTCCTCGCTGTATGGGCTGATGCGAAATTCCTAATGGAAAGGCTCCCCTCACAAGGAAGCTTTTACAACGAGATCTTCATCCCTGCCTTCGTCGAACCGCGCCGGTAGAGGACGGTCATGCAGGAGAGTTTTTCCATCAGCGTCTCATCGATCTGGCTCCAGGAGAAGCGCCATGTCCAGTTCTTGTCGTTGATCGTTCCCGGCAGGTTCATCCGCGCCTCGACGCCGAGGTTCAGCAGGTCCTGCATGGCGAAAATCGCCGTGTTGTAATTCGAAGCCATGGCAAAGCGGATCATCTCCCAGACGATGTCCCGGCCGTCGCAGCGGAAGTAGGCAAGCAGTTGATCTCTTTCCCAGGGCTGGAGCGTCAAAAACCAGCTGAGTGTCGTATCGTTGTCGTGATTTCCCGGGTAGATGACATAGTTTTTATCATGGTCGTAAAAGAGCCCGTTGAAACCATCTTGACCGCTGAAGGAAAAGTGCATGATCTTCATGCCCGGAAAGCAGAAGCGTTCCCGGAGCGCCGTAACCTCCGGCGTGATCATGCCTAAGTCCTCGGCGATGATCGGGATCGGTCCGAGCGCCTTTTCGACAGCGAAGAACAGCGCCTCGGCAGGCCCTTTGCGCCATTGGCCGCGGACTGCCGTCGGTTCACCGTAGGGAACGGACCAGTACGCTTCAAAGCCGCGGAAGTGATCGACGCGGATGATATCAGCCAGGGAGAGATTGTGGCGGAACCGCTCGATCCACCATTGATAGCCCGTTGATTTCAGGTAATCCCAGTTGTAGACCGGGTTCCCCCACAGTTGGCCCGTCTCGCTGAAGTAGTCAGGGGGCACGCCGCCGACCTCTTTGGGGAAGCCTTTCTCATCGAGGGCGAAGATGGCCCGTTCGCCCCAGGCGTCGGCGCTGTCCAGGGAGACGTAGATGGGGATATCGCCGACAATCCCGATGCCCCGTTCGTTGGCATAGGCCTTGAGGGCGTACCACTGGCGGAAAAAGATGAACTGGACAAACTTTTGGTAGCTGGCTTCATCGGAAAAGGAATGCATCGTGCTCGCCCATCCCAATTCGTCGGGGCAGGCGAACTCGGGATCCCAATCCAACCAACTGATATCGCCGAAACGGTTCTTTAAGGCCATGAATTGAGCGAAGGGGTCCAGCCAGCGACCGTGCTGGTGACAAAAACGCCCATGCTCCGTTTTGAGGGGCGACCGTTCCGGCAAGGCGCGGAAGCGCTCAAAGGCGAGGCGCAGCCGGGAGCCCTTGTACCAGTAAGCCCAGGAAAAATTGGCCCGGAAAGGGTTCGAGCGGTCCACCTCTTCCACCTCGGTGCCTGTGAGCAACCCATCCTCCCGCAGCTTCTCCAAGCTGATCATGAGCGGATTGCCGGCAAAAGCCGATTGGCAAGAGTAGGGACTGTGCCCACGCCCCGTCGGCCCCAGGGGGAGCACCTGCCACAACCGCTGCCGGGCGCGGGATAAAAAGTCGACAAACCGGTAGGCGTCGGCGCCAAGATCGCCGACACCGTGTGGACCAGGCAACGAGGTGGGGTGCAGAAGCACCCCGCTGACGCGTTCCTGCAACAGGGGAGTTCACCTCTCTGTTTTAGGCATCACAAGATCCCAGGTGATCATTCTATGAATTGAACGATTTTTCCTTCCGCAATCGCGCCGATTGGGCCACGATGTCCCGGTATTCAGCCTCCCACTGCGCCCGTACCTGTTCATCGCCTTTGCGCCGGGGCATGGACAAGCGCCCCAGCAGATCGGCCATGCGGCATTCCAGCCGCAGCCGCTCACCCGAGATATCGGTTTCAGTCCGTTTTGCCTTGCCGTACGGCGACGGGTCCACCGGTTGAAACGGCTGTGCTGTCTGTGACGGTTGTGACGACCGCTGCGACCGCGGCGACTGGGACGGCTGCGTCGTCCGCGACGGCTGACACGCCGTGACCCGGCCCCCCTCGATCCAGAGGACTTGATCTGCCACTCGGTCGACGAGCCTGCGGTCGTGAGATACAAAGAGGATCGTCCCCGGGTACTCCCTGAGCAGCGATTCCAGCGCTTCCAGGGCGTCGATGTCGAGGTAGTTCGTCGGCTCGTCAAGGAGCAGGACGTTGAAATCCTGAACCAGCGTCATCGCCAGCGACAGTTTCACCCGTTCCCCGCCGCTGAGCATGGCCACCTGCTTGTGCGCATCATCGCGCCGGAAGTTCAGCCGCGCCAGCAGGGTGCGCACGAAGGACTCAGGCCGATCAGAAAGGGCTCGCAGCGTCTCCAGCACCGTCCGGTCCTCACGGAGCCGTTCCAGTTTTTGGTCAAAAAAGCCGATACGGGCTGCCGGATGGATGGTGACCCCCGTTTCCCTTGCCAGGATCATCTTGAGCAAGGTGGTCTTCCCCGATCCGTTGTCGCCGGCCAGCGCGATCTTGCGACCCCTCGCTACCTCGAAATTTGCGCCCTGAAAGAGCAGCCGCTCGCCGAAGCGCTTGGTCAGGTTCTCGACGCGGATGGCGATTTTGCCGGGCAGCGCCCCTTCTCCCGGCCGATCGAAGACGATGCCTGGCGCCGCCTCGGGCTTCTCCTTCTTCTCCAGCCGCTCAAGGCGGGACTCGATGGCCTGGGCGCCCCGGTCGAGCTTGGCCCGCTTGCTGTTAACGCCGCGCTTGTGCAAGCGGGCTTCCGAATTGCCCATGCGAGACGGCGTCGACCGCATCGCCTTGGCCTGCCGTGACTTTTCCCGCATGGCCGCCTCCAGGCGCTCCCGTTCCTGTACATACGCCTCGTACTCAGCCTGCCGGCGGACCGCCTCGGCCTGTTTTTGCTTGCGGTAGTCCGTGTAGTTGCCGTCAAAGAGGCGGACGCAGCCGTTCTCGATCTCAAGGATGCGGTTACACACCTGATCGAGCAGTTCCCGGTCATGGGAGACGAGCAGGACTGCCCCGTCATATTCGAGCAGGTGCGCCTGCAACAACTGCGTGCCCGCCATATCGAGGTTGGCCGTCGGCTCATCGGCCAGCAGGATCCCTGATGGGCGACCAAGGGCGACGGCGATCTTGCGTCGGGTGACCTCGCCGCCGCTCAATAAGTCCGGATCGCCTGTCCGGACTTGAAAACGCTTTTCTTTATCGGCCTGCTCGGAAGTGCGAAGGAGGCGTTCGGACAAATCCGGTTCTCGCAAAGTCTCTTCGGAACCGTCGCAGCCACCATCGCAGCCACCATGGCAACCACCGTAGCCAGCCATCTCACCGTTTCCCATTTGTTCGATAACCGCCGTTTCGGCATACCCTTTGACCAGGCCCTCTTCGGGAAGCAGCCGCCCTTCGAGAATCCGGAGGAAGGTGCTCTTCCCCGCCCCGTTGCGGCCGACGACGCCGATCCGGTCGCCCCGGTAGATCTTCAATTCATCAATAGCCAGGATCAAACGATCCCCAAAATATTTCTTTAGGTTACAAAGCTCTGCTGCGAGCATAAAAAAACCTCCCTTGGGAGTCCAAGAGAGGATGGCGCGCTAACGACCAATGCATTACCCATTACATAAAGGCATTATCGCACAGCCAAAGCAAGCGCCCAACAGGGGCTGCTTATGACAAGCGCGAAACATCGCCATTCGTTTTCTTCCCGCCAAGCGGTAGAAATACGAAACACGGACGAAGGGCCTTTTGCTTGATCTGCGCAAATATCCATCCTGTTCTTGACTCCGAGCGTGATGACGGAACCAGTGGCCCGGGCAATAGGAAACCCGGCTGCCAAGAGGGCCGCTTGCATTCGGAAATCAATGGAAACAGGATTATTTGCGCATGTCTCGCTACCTTGCCCTTTCTTCGAGATTCGTCTTTAGTGTACGTCAGAATCGTCCAGGAGTCAACGGCGCCGGGCAGTTGCGGCGTCAAGCCGCAGGCTCCGATTCCAAGCTACTTTCATGGTAACAATCTGCGAGCGCAGCCCGGCTACGGCTTCGCCCGTACAATCACCGTCCGTCTCGCGCCGTCCCACTCGACGGCGCCGCCGACGGCCTCGGTCACATAGCGGGCGGGGATCATCGTTCGAGCGCCTAGGATGACAGGGGCGGCGTCAAGACGCTTTTTCTCACCCTGGATTACGGCGGAAGGGCTCCCGACGGTAAAGAGGCTCCTATTCCCCGCCTTCTCAACGGTGATCGTCCCGGTGGCGCCGTTCCAGGTGACCGAAGCGCCAAGCGCCTCCACGATGGCCCGCAAGGGGACCATAACCCGGTCATTGCGGTCCAGATAGGGAGCCGAATCAAAGGGAACCTCACGCCCGTCGACGACCACCCGGATCGGTTCGATCAATCCCGGCGGCGAATCAAGCCGGTCGCCATAGATCAGGTAACGCTTTCGTTCTTCTCGAAAGGCCTCTAGAGCCGGCCGGTAGTTGTCCTCCATCTCCTGCGGCGACAGGCCGGCCTCCAGCCAGATGCCCACTTTGTCGGTGCCCATGATCTTGTCAAACATGACCACCTTGTCACCGCTTTTTGGCACGGGGAAGCGGTTGAGGGAATGGGCGTAGGCCAATGCGTAGATGCCTGTCTTGGCCGGGTTGAAGGCATGGTAATCAGTGATCTGAAGTCGCACCCCGCCGGCTGTTCCGCGCCGGTCGGCGACAAAGGTGACGCCGGGGAGGCCAGCCCCGTTGAGCAGTTCCGCATACTTGTCGGCGTCGATGCCCTTGGCGCCGATCCACTTGAAGTTCGATTGGAAGACGCCGGTGCCTTCGCCGAGACCGGTGGCCATATAACCGAAGGCGGCGTCGAGATCGACGATGGCGGGTGACGTGTTTACCCAAGGCAGACCCGTATCCTGGAAGACCATGTTGCGATGCCAGCCGGCCATCGGCACGACGGTGAGCTTGGCGCCGATGTTGCGGTTGAAATAGAGGGCCAGTTCACCGGCAGTCATGCCGTGAGACATCGGCAGGTTATCTACGCCGACAAAGGTTTTATAGGGATCCTCCAGCACCGGACCGTCGGCGATGACGCCGCCCACAGGGTTGGGCCGGTCGAGAACAATGATCGCTTTGTTGTATTTCTGGGCGGCCACCATGCAGTAGTTCAAGGTCGACATGTATGTATAGGAACGGGCGCCGATATCCTGGATATCGAAGAGCAGCACGTCGAGATTGCGGAGCATCTCTTCGGTGGGCATCCGCGTCGGCCCGTAGAGGCTGTAGACGGGGATGTTCAAGGTGGGGTGCTGGTAGGAAGCCACATGCTCGCCTGCCTTGGCTATCCCGTCGACGCCATGTTCGGGACCGAAAAGGGCCACAAGCTTCGTCGACTGATCCCGGGCCAGCACTTCGAGGGTGCGTTCACCGCGGCTGTTGAGGCCCGTCTGGTTGGTGACGAGGCCGACGCGCTTGCCGGCGATGAGGCTATGGTATGTACTCATCAGGCGTTCGTTGCCCAGGGTGACCGCTGCGGCCTCAGCCGGCGGCACGACCGGGAAGGGCGGTAAGGGGGAAATCAAAATGGCGCTGAGCCCGAGCAAAATGGCACAGAAAAGCAACCACCGTTTTTGCATTGCATAACCTCTTTTCGACAATTTTTATTTCGCGACAAGAGCGATTCGCCTTACATATCACCACCTGTTGCATCGATTATATTCTATTTCTTCGACGCCCCCCCAGGGATCCCCTTTTTTTGGGACGGGGCGAAAAATAAGCCGCCGGCAATCAGCCGGCGGCTTATTCGATAGGGACTTCGTCTTTTGCGGATTCCTAGCGCAGGGGCGAACCTCTTACTGCATCTTCTTGATTCCGTCGACGTCCACCTTGCCGGAGTCCTTGGGCACGAAGGACTTGCAGCAAGTGGACATGCAGTCATTGACAGAGACGGCGGTCAGTTGGGCCGACATGTTGGCGTCCACGTTGTCGGGCTGGTTGGCGCCGAACTTGTCGCTGGCGACGAGAATCTCATTGGCGACACACTTGTTCCCGGCAGCATAGTAATGGCAGTTGCTGACGATGCAATGGATGTGCTGTTGCGGCATCTCTTAAATCCCCCTTTTGCGTTTTTTTTAGTTTCCCCACGCAAAAGGAGACTATGCTCCCATCAGTGAATTCTCCGGGAATTCTCCGGTTAATCGGCTGACAGGGGGCGACCCCAGCGTTCGAGCAAAAACTGGACGAAGCGCCAGACCGGTCCTGAGGGGAAATGCTCCGGCAGGAGGTCTTCCAAGCGATGGACCATCGCGTTTTCCGGCGGGGTAACCGCTTCAACGATGCATTCCACCTGTTCCGGTCCGCCTTCAGCCAGGCCGGAGGCGTATTCCTCATAAATCTCCCAGAATCGCTGCGGCGCCCGGATGTGCAGCCAGACATGACCGCTGATCGGTCCGGGCAGCAACTCCCGCACCAGCCAGTAGACGGCCGGCGCCGTATCGGGGATCTCCACGTAGACCCAACTGCTGTGGCGGCGCTCCTCCGACGGCGCCCTGGCGGTCCTCGGTTCCAAGGTCATCAGCCCCTGGCGAAGCAGCTTCCACCCCAGCGGTCCCGGCTCCAGGGGCCACAAATCCGGTTTGGAGTATTGCAGGGCCACATGCATGGGCAACACCTCAACCGTTTCCACTGTTTTACCCGGCAAATTCTTCGCTCTTCCATTCCTTGTTGTCGAGGGGGTAGGCGACGACGAAGGTCGTTCCCGTCTCAGCGGACACCGTAAAATGGATCCGCCCGTTCAGGTAACGCTCTGTCAGCAGTTTCATGCTGTAGGTGCCGATCCCCCGGCCCTCCCCTTTCGTTGAAAAGGAGCGCTTAAAGACCTGGAGTTGCACCTCCCGCGACATGGGCACAGGGTTGTTCACCCAGAATTCCACCCAGTCGCCCGTCTTGCGGCAGCCGGCCGTGATCACAGCGCCGGGCGGCGAGGCCTCGACGGCGTTCTTCAGCATGTTTTTCAAGACCCGGCGCAACAGCACCGGCGAACTGAGGAAGGTGGCGTTGTCTGATCGCCCGTCGAGACGGACGGACCAGCGCCCATACTGGTCACTGGCGGCAAACTGGCGCACCAGCCCGTCCAGCAGTTCCCGTGAGCGGATATAGGCAGGCGTCACCTTGAGCTCGTCATTTTCTGCGGCGATCAGATCACGCTGCTCGGCGATCTCATCGACAAGACCGCTCGCCACCGATTCGAGCGTAACGAGGAGGTGCTTGGCCTCTTCCAGATCTTCCACGTCACGACCCAACTCCAGGAGCCCATGCAGACCGCTGGCCGTGTTCATCACATCATGGAAAAAAATCCGTTCCAGCATCTTGCGCCGTTTTTCATGGCTGATGTCAGTCATCGTCACGATCGAAAATATCTGGCCCTCCACCTCAACGGGGTTGGCCAGGACGCGCACATCGAGGGCGCGAAAGGAATCACCGGCGCGTACGGAAATCCGGCAGTCCTGGCAATCAAGTTTTCCTTGCAGCCCGTTCATCAGGGCGAAGAAGGCCCCGCAGGTGCGGCAGGATTCGGTGGTGCCGCAGCCGCCCGTCTCATTGTTGGCGTGGATGCAGCGCAACACCTCGCCGGGGCGCACCCCCAGCACCGTTTCTATATTCACATCGCCCAGCAGATCAAGGAGCGCCGAATTGGTAAAGATGATCTGCCGCTGCCGGTTGAGCACCATGGTGATATGGGGCAGGGCGTTGAAGGCGACCCGCACGCCTTCCAGTTTTTCGATCAGGTTTGCCTGCGCCTCCACCTCGCGACGGCTCAGCCGCTCCGCCAGCGTGTTGACACCGAATTCAATGGAAAAGACGGATGATGATTCCACAAGCCCCACCTCCTTATAATCGTCAATCAACCGGCGAAGCCCCTACGCCCGCGCCTGGGAACGATCAGCCTTCCAGCCAGGCCATCACCTCAGGCGCTTTCTTGCGCATATTCCGGAATTCCCCCTGGGGATAGCCGACGATCAGCGGCGCCACCGCCTGGCAGCCCTCGGGAACACCCAAATCGGCTTTCACCGCCGGGTCGTTGAACAGGCCCCAGGCAAAGCCGATCCAGCAGGTTCCCAGTCCCATGTCTCGCGCCGCCAGCATGATGTTCTGGGCCGCCAGGGCGCAGTCGACGGTCGGGTTGGGACCGGCCGGCTTGGCGTAGATGACGATCAGCGTGGCGGCGTCGTAAAAGATGTTGTAGTCGGGATCGGTAAAGAGCGACCGGTACTTCTCAAAAAGCGGCCGGACGTCGCAGAGGGGAAGCATCATCGCCTTGGCCTGATCAGAATACGCTTTGAGCCGCTCTTTATCCTGGATGACGACGAAGGACCAGGGCTGGCTGTTCATGGCGCTCGGCGCCTGCACCGCCGCCTCCAGCAACGCCTCGACCTGTTGGCGCTCCACCTTTTGCTCCGTATATTTGCGCACCGACCGGCGCCCGTAGATGACCTCTCGCAATTCCATCGAAGCTCTCCTTATCGTTATCGTATGTTTCACGATTTGCTTTCTATCTTTCGACTTATTTTCGTCCTATCCTGCGACGACTATCTTGCCGGACTTCGCTTTTTTCTATTTCGGGGTTCCATCTGCTGCGCTCGATCTCCTGCGGTCCATCTGATGGGCGCTATTCATCCCCCCGCGCCAGCGAAGCGAAGGCGCCGGCTGCGGCCAGCAGCGCGCCGGCGAGAAAGGCCGTCCGCAAGCCGGTCATAAAGCCGGCCACCCCGTCGATCGCCCCCGGGGCCGTATGGACACCGGCCTGCCAGGTGACCAGGGCGCTGCTGACGGCGATGCCCAGGACCATGCCCACGTTGCGCACCGTCGCCAGCACGCCCGAGCCGATGCCGAGGCGGTGACGGGGAACGCTGCCCATGACAGCGCTGTTGTTCGGCGCCATGAAGACACCGGCCCCCAGGCCGAAGATGCTCAAGCGCCAGAGGATATCGACGGCCTGGGCGTCAGGTCGCAAACCGGCCATAAGCAATAGGGCGACAGCGACGAGGGACTGGCCGGCAAAGGCCAACCGCCGCGTGCCCAGTTTATCGGAGAGGGTCCCGCTCAGCGGCGACATGAAGAGCATCAGCGCCGGCGATACGGACAAAATCATCCCGATCCGGCCGGCGTCATACTGGAGCACCTGCTGCATGAAAAAGGGCAGCAGAAACATCATCGACGATAGGGCCATGAAGTTCATCAGGCCGGCAAAATTGGCCGACGAAAAGACGCGGTTTTTGAAGAGATCCAAATCGAGCATCGGCTGCTCCACCCGTCGCTCCCAGGTGACAAAGGCCACAGCGCCGAAGGCGAAAAGGGCGACCAGCGTAAGGATGAGCGGCGACGTCCATCCCCAGTCCTCGCCGTAGCTGCCGGCCAGCAAAAAAGACCCAAGGGTGACAAAACCCAGGGCCGCCCCGGTCAGGTCGAAGGATTGGGGGCGGGGGTCCCGGCGGGCAGGCACCATGCGCAGGCAGAGAAGGAAACCGATCAGGCCGACGGGGATATTGATCAGAAAAATGGCCTTCCACCCGGCCCAGGTGAGGAGGAACCCCCCCAAGGTAGGGCCGAGAGCCAACCCGACGGCGACGACCATGCCGTTCGTCCCCAGGGCGCGGCCGCGCTCCTGGGGCGGGAACACGGAGGCGATGATGGCCGGGCCGACGGCCATGAACATGCCGGCGCCGACGGCCTGCAAGGCGCGAAAGGCGACGAGCGCCCAGATGGTCGGGGCCAGGGCGCAGAGGGCCGACGCCGCCGTGAAAAGGGCGATGCCGATGAGCAGGATGCGCTTGAAACCGTAGATGTCACCGAGGCGGCCGTAGGTCAGGATCAGGCTGCCCAGCACCAGCAGGTAGGACATGGTCACCCAACTGACCGTGTGCAGGCCCACGCCAAAGACCTGGCTGAAGGTGGGCAAGGCCACATTGACGACGCTGCCATCGATGGGCCCCATCACACCGGCGGTCATGACGGAAAAGAGGATCAACCAGCGGCGAGGATCAGGAGCAGGCGTGGGAGCGGCTTGATTCAATGGATACCCCCCCTGTGACAGCGTCTGTGGAAAGCAATGATGAGTAGAGCAAAGTGTCCCTCACCGAATGACTTCGCCCGTCTGATCGGTTATTTGATGATCTGACGAAGCGCGGCGACGGCGGCCTCCCCCATCTTTGCATAACCTGCCCGGTTCGGGTGACAGTCACCCGAGGCAAGGTCAGGGAGAAGGGAATGACCATCGGCAGCGACAAGGGCGGGAAAGAAATCGATCACCGGCGCATGCCCCGACAACTGCGCTCCCCACTGCCGCATCGCCGGCGCGAGCATCTCGTCAAGGTGATCGAGCATCAAGGCGCGAAACTCCAGGAGGCGCGTCTGGAAGGGCTCATCGCTCATGGGGCCGGTCAGCCCGATGACGGGGAGACAGCGGGCGATGAGGATCCGCTCGACCATGTCCTGGTAGTAGCGCAGGCTTTTGGCCGGCGAGACGAGGTTGTAGGCGTCGTTGGCGCCGCCGGTGATGATGACGACAGACCGGGGCTCCACATCGGGGAGGATGTTGATCAGTTCGCGGCGCATGTCATCGGTCGTCGCGCCGTTCACGCCCAGATTGATGACAGGGCGGGCCAACTCCCGCTCCACCATGGCTGTCCAGGAATCGTCCGGTCCGTAAGGGTATCCCCAGGTCAGGGAATCGCCGACTGCAAAAATTTCCGGATGTTTATACATGTCATTTCCACCTCTGGTTGATGTCTTGGGCGGCGCCGGTCGGTTCGCCGTTCATCCTTATTATCAACCATTGACGTTCTCTTCCGCAACCAGACAACAAAAAGGCCCGGCGCGAAGCCGGACCGTTGCGTCGATTCAGATCGGTTGATTCGTCGTATATCCTTTGATTTAGTCGTATCAAATGTAGGAGTCGTAAAAACTCCCGGTTCCGAACATCTGCGGCATGTAGAGCCCCAGGTTCGCGTTTTGCTGGTAGAGGCCGAACTGCTGGCGCGAGAGACTGTACGCGCTCCCGCCGCCGTAGCGGGTGGAAGGGGCGGCCAGCGACGAGAGAGACGAGGTGGAGACGCCCTGGGCAAACTGGCCCACCTTGTAGGCAAAGCCGCCGTAGCCGGCCATCGCCTGTTCGACCCGGCTGGGGTTGTCGGCCAGGGTGGACTTCAACTTGTCGGCGTCCACCTTCAACTTGTTGCCGGAGGTGACGGTGATGCCCACGTCTTTCAGCGCGTTGCGGCTGTCGGAGACGAAGCGCTCCATCCCGCGGCTCAAGGTGGAACTGAGCAGGCCCGCGTTTTTTTGGAGCAGATCGCTCGTACCGTTGAAGGATTTAACGAAGCTGTCGATCTCGCCGGTGATGGCCTTCGCGTCATAGCCGACCTTCACCGCCACATCGTCGGTGGTAGTCGCCTTCAGGGTAAGGTTTACCTTGCCCCCGTCTAGTTTGACGTCGTTGCTCTGGCTCGTAAAAGCCGTGCCGTTGACGGTATACTGGGCGTTCTGGGCGGCCGTCGTCTGGTTGCCGGCGCCGCTGGTCGTGACCAGGTTGCCGGCCGTGTCGGTCAGGGAAAAGGCGTTGTCGGCGCCGGTTTTTTGCGCCGTCAAGGTCAGTTTGCTCTTCGTCACGCCGCCCGAAGTCGTGTCGACCACCTGGGCGGAGACGCCGACGGCGGCGTTGTTGATGGCGTCGGCCATCTTCTTCAGGACCGTCTTCGCATTGTCGCCGGCGCCCACATCAACAGAAAGACTCCTGTTGACGCCGTTGCCGGTGATGGTGAACTTGTTTGTCCCCGCCGCAAATCCGGCGTCGCCGGAGAGGGCGGTGGACGTGAAGGCGTTGCCGCTGTTCTGCTGGGCTTTGGCTACTTGGGTGACGCCCACGTTGTAGTTGGCAAAGGACGCGTTCTTGGCAGCCGACCCGGTGACGGCGGCAGATCCGCCCGCGTCAACGCTCCGCTGATCAAAGACATTCTCGCCGCCGGCGAGTTCCTTCGCCTGCTTCGCCAGATCGACGAACTGCTCCCGGGCGCTCTGGACAGAGGACAGGTAGCGGTTCCGGTTCTCCAGCAACGTCGAGCCCGGCGTGATAGAGGGCACAAAGGGCGTAAACGTCGCAGCTGCCGTCGAACTCAGCGAGTTGACCAGCGATGTCCGGTAGGCGCCGATATACCGGCTGTACCCGATGGAACTGATCGAACCAACCATGACGACACCTCCTTCATGTCGCTTCCCCCTTGGGAGAAACGGCGTTCGCCATGGCAAAAGGAGGATAGATCCCTGCAAATTTATCCTCTCACAGGTTGTGCCGGCTGTCAATATCCGGCAAGAAAAAACAGGCCCTCCCTTCTCACTTTATTTATCGTTCGAAAGGGTCTAAGTGATGAAGGTCTATCCGCCAAAAAAAGGGAGCGGATCTTTGAAAAATCCGCTCCGCGCTGTCGCTTTCATGGGCATCGGTCTTTTGTTTCGAAACTTGCGCTTAATTCATTTCGAAGCTCGCGATCAGGATGAAAGGTATACGCAATTTAAGAGACTTGTGCTCAATTAAAAAAGCTCTTCCTAAACTAGTACCGTCACGCCAGATAGAAGTAATAGGTGTCTTTTTTGTATCGGTCCCGCTTGAGGGGACCGATGTTGGGGAATTTGGGCTTGTAGTGTTCATAGACCCGCTTTGCATCGTCATAGACGGCGGTGATGCGCACGAAGGCCTTGCCATCCCGGGTGGTGGACTGTTCATGAGGCGGGAGATCGATGTTCGGTTCGGTGGGCGGTTGGGCCGGCGGTTGGCTGACGTTAGGGGACACGACGGTTTCAGCACTGCTCGATTCAGCCACCTCGCCCTTGGGCGCTGACGAAGACGGATCGGGACGCCCTTGGGCCAGTTGCACGGGCTGGTCCAACGTCGCAGCGATTTCCGCTTCTACGTCGCTGGAGACGATGGCTTTGCTGGAGAAGGCTTTGGCGACCCGCGGATACTGCAGCAAGGTGACAATCTTCTCCACCTGTGTCGGTGTCAGCAGTTCCTTCTCAAAGAGGCGGATGTAAGCGAGCAATTCCCCGGTGCCCTGGGTGACCGGCATCGAACAATCATTCGCCTTCAGCCATTTGGCGCAGGTAAAGACGACGACCGGCCGGACCCATTCGGACATGGGGTGCGGGATGTTCATCAACCTCGTGTCCTGAAGCCACTTGCCGACCCGCTGAGCATGACGCCAGTTCTGCTGGGTGGGGCTGTCACACTTGACCCAGTTCTTCCCCTCCCGCCGCTTCCACTGATCCTTATGAGCCAGATAAGAACCTTCCCAGGCCTTCGTTTCGATCACGAAAAGCCCCTGCGGACCGACAACGATGTGATCGTTTTGGGCGAAGACCTCCGGATCGGGTTCAACCACCACATCATTCATGACCACCCAGTTATCGGGTAGCCCTTTTTTCAGCGCTCTGGCAACTTCCGATTCCCCATCGTCGCCTTTGTTCTCCCGCTTGGCTTGCTCGACGTTATGCTTTCGCAAGCGCTCTATAAAAAAGCGAAAACCTGCCGAGAAACCCCTTATAACGGCAG
Source organism: Heliomicrobium undosum (assembly GCF_009877425.1). Classification (NCBI taxonomy): domain Bacteria; kingdom Bacillati; phylum Bacillota; class Clostridia; order Eubacteriales; family Heliobacteriaceae; genus Heliomicrobium; species Heliomicrobium undosum. The sequence continues at coordinate 31,486 of NZ_WXEY01000013.1, forward strand.
GTTTTTGATCTATACTTTTCGACCCCAGGAGGCTGGACCCTTTGTTGGAAAATGTCGGATTATGACAAGTTTCAGTCTTCTACCCGAATCAAGACGATTTTGTCCCGAAAGGCCCCTCGCTCCTCCCGCTTCTGGTCGGCTAATGCTTCGATTTCCGCCCAGGACAGACCATCGCTCTCGGCCAACGCGATGAGGACCTCCAAAATATCGGCCAACTCCTCGGGACTGCCGGAGGCGAGGTATTCCTGCATTTCCTCCTGGAGCTTTGCGAGGAGCAGTTCGCGATACTCAGCGTCATCGGCAACGCGTGTTTCCGGGTACTTGCCGGCGCGGAGGATGATCTGGGGGATGAGATCGCGGACGAGTTTGTTGTGGGAAACGGTAGCCATGGTGGGCGCTCCTTTCTTCCGAGGGCTGGTGCATGAATCGGCGCTTTATCCCTGCGGCGCGACTCTCCGCGCGTAGTAATCATCGTTCTGCCACTGGGCCTCACGCAGGAGCATCTCTTTGTCTCCGGCGGTGAGCTTAACCCATAGGGATGGATGCCACTCCACTTCTGTCAATTCGCGGCAACGGCGGAAGTATCCTTTTCGTTCGAATTTTTCAAAGGGCATCTCAAACAAAAGGTTGCGGATATCGTCGGTTGTCAAATCACGCACACGGGCCATCTTCGCCTTGGGCGCTTCGACGGGCAATCCCTGCTCCTCCCGCTCTCGATAAAAGCGGGCAAAGCGTTCCACGAGGCGATCCACACGCACTCGCCCGTCGGGATCGGTCAGTTCCAGCATGGCCATCAACAGGACCGATTTGTAGGAAAAAACCATATCGGCCTGGCGGACAAATAGAAAAAACTCATCATAGATCGGAAGCCGTGGCGGCGTATTCGTGGCGCGCCGGATCTCTTCCACACGATCAGGCTCGAAGTAGTAATAGGTCCGCTTGCCGAGGGGAACGGCATGATCGGCCTGGACCTTCCCCTTCCTCACCCAGTTGAGCACCGTGTCGTCCGACACACCCAGTTCCATCGCCAGGCGGCGGTGGCTCCACATGTGTTCGATGGCATCCTGCCAGTCGAAGAGATCGACCACTTCGATGTCCTTCAGCCAGAGATGCAGATGGGCCAGCGCCTCGGGAAGCTCCTGGCTGAGCCGAGCCGCTTCCCAGGCTGCCCGTTCTTCCGCGATCTTTTCGGTGGGCGCAAGGGCCAAACGACCGGCCATGTACTCGCGGATCTTAAAGAGGCGGTGCAGGCTTAATCCCTGGTTGTACCAGTTCCCATTGTCGACGAAATCGACCACCAGCAGCGACTCTTTTCCGGGGGCTTTGCGGGTGCCCCGCCCCAACTGCTGGAGGTAGATCACCTTGGACAGGGTCGGCCGGGCCATGAAGAGCACCCGCGTCTCGGGGCTGTCCCAGCCTTCATTGAGGATATCACAGGCGCAGAGCACCCGGATGACACCTGTAGCGTAGTCGGCAAGGATCTGCTGGCGCTCTGACCGGCCTTGCCGGCCCGACACGGCGCGAGCCGGGACCCCTTCGGCGCAAAACAGTTCCGCCAGGCTTTCGGCGTGGGCCACATTGACGCAAAAGATGACGGTCCGCTCCCCCGGCGTCAGTTCCAAGTAGGTCTGGACGATCAGGCGGTCCCGCTCGGGGATGCGCAGTTTCTCCTCCAGGTCTTTTGCCTGATAGCGAAAGCCGTTGAACCGCACGGAAGACAGATCGACGTTGGTCTTGACGCGGACACAGCGGATAGGGACCAGTTCTCCCAGTTCAATGGCCCTTTTCAGATCCATTCGGTGGGCCACCTGCTGAAAGATATCGAGCAACGACTGGCCGTCCATCCGTTCCGGCGTCGCCGTCAACCCGAGGAGGAAACGGGTTTTGAAGTAGCCGATGACTTCCTTGTATGTACGAGAGGTGGCATGATGGGCTTCATCGATGACAAGATAACCGAACTGATCAGGCGAAAAATGGGAGAGGTTGCGGCTCACGTATTGGATGCTGCTGACGATCACCTCTATCGGGGAAACTCCATCGTCGTTTTCAACAGTACCGGCAGCTTCTTCGCTTTTACGCTTTGCCGGGAGATCTTTGGCTTTGCCAAGGCTGCGTCGGCCAGCGCCATCCTCTACGATGACCTCCGCCTCCGGCCAGAGCCGAAGGAAGGTATGGGCGGCTTGTTCGACGAGTTCACGGGTGTGGGCCAGGAAAAGCACCGGCAAACCGACGCGTTTTGCGTCCAGAACAGCGGTTGTCGTTTTCCCTGTGCCGGTGGCATGGGTCAACAGCGCGATCGTTTTCCCTTCCCGGCGAAGCCCGGCTAACTCATCCAATGCCGACGCCTGATGTTCCCGAAGCTCCAAATCCCCCGAGGCGACCTCACCGGCCCGTTGCAGCGGCAAAAACTCGGCCCACAACTGCAGCATCGGGTTGTGGCCCAGGAACTGAACGAGTTCGCTTTTCACCTGTTCCCGGCTTTGGGTCAATTGCCGGTAGGCCCAGCGATAGACCGTCCACCCATGGTAGACGAGGCTGTTCTGACGGATCAGGTCGTCGATAAACTTGTCCTTCGCCACCTGTAAGGGATCATGGTAGCGCTGCCCATCGATCTCCAGTGCGAACTTGTCCACACCGCTCATCAGCGCGTAGTCAATGCGCCTCGGGTAGCCATAGATGTCCTCAAAGGGGTACTCGGGGACGAGGTACTGGAGCTTGTCGAGGCCGAAGGTTTCGGCGAAGAGTTCGAAGAAGAGGTCTTCGGATTCCTTAAACTTGCTTTCGGACATTCTATATATCCTCTTTATCAAAAGTCCTACGCGACAACCTGCTCCCTGCCGATGATGTACGTGAGTTCCTTTTTCAGTTCTCTTAATGAATGCCTGATTCCAAAAGGTCCGACACTGTCGGCATACCAAGGCAAAATATAAAGGTATACTGGGGACTTCAACACGGGAGGCTCGAAAGAAGCAAAAAGCTGCTGCGCCAAATCTAGATATCGTTTTTTGGGTTTACGGTATGCTTGAAACTGAAAAATTGCGTGGCTTAAATCACCGATGTGGTAGTCTAAGCCGTCGCCCCAACGGCCAAATTTGTTGTAGTTGCTCTTTATGTTTTTAATGTTTTCGTTGATTTCGTTTTTAATTCCGTGTTTGTCTGTGATGCTTACCATTATGCCTTGAAACTTCGGCAATTGTCCAATTCCTAATATGTAAAGGATTCCTTCCCAGTCATCTCGCCGAAAGCCTTCTTCTATCGTCGATATGATTGCCCTTTCTACTTCCGGGCTTCTCGCTAATAATCTCTTTTCCGTATTTTCAGAGCTCTTTATTTCTACTCGCAGGTCCTTAGAAACAGAGAATAACGGCTCAAAGCGGTGTTCAGAAGCATTGCAAAGCCACTTGTTCAAAAGCAACATCGTTCATTCCTCCAGTACGAAGCTTCAATCATACGAGACCCAATCTAGTGAACCACCCACCGTTCTTTAATAACCTAATGATTTGTAGGCGCTTAACTGCCTGCCGATCTCCATCCCTTCAAAGGGAACACAAACGGTAATATCCGATGGGAGCAATGGAATTAGATATTTTCTATACTCAATGCCTGCATGAAAGTTTACATGTGTAATAACAAATCCTCTTCTTTTCTCTTGTTAAAAAGATGATGAAACTGAACGCTCACACTACTTGCCCACTCTTTTTTCTTCCCGACACCCATGTTTTTTAAAGTTTCATCATAAGGGTCAATCCATTGGTCCGGAAGAAGCAACCCGTACTTCGCAGAAAGTATATAAACCCTATCGTAACGCTCTAAGCAGTAGGAGTATGCCTTTTGAAATAACGATGATGCAGAATACAATTCGCAAGCTTTACACGCATACGCTCTTTTTCGTTTAGTGCAACTAATCAAACCAACACATAGGTTGTGCGTATCATTCAAGGCGAATCACCCCTATTCGACCTTTTTCCATAATATTTTACTTAAGTTACGAAATTCCTTCACCGTTCTGGTATTGAAATTATAAAAAGTAAAAGAAAAGAACCCCCTACAGCAGCCTTTTCGCCGCTAGAGGGTTCTACCTAAAAGACACCTTTCATTGTCTACTGACCGAGTTCCCTTCCCTTACACCCTAAACTTCCCCACAACCTCCCCCAACTCCATCGCCATCCCCGCCATCTTCTGCGATGTGGCGCTGATGTCCTGCATGGTCGCCGTCTGCTCTTCCGTGGCTGCCGAGATGTTCTCGGTGGCCTTTTTCGATTCTTCCGTCACGGCGGCCACGTGTTGGATGACGGTCATGACGGTCTGGGACTTGTTCACCAGTTCCTCTGTGGCCCGGTTCAACTTATCCACTTCGCTCAGGAACTGACCGACCGACTGGGCGATCTGCTGGAAGCCTTGGCCGGCCAGGTTGGCGACGCGGACGCCGTCAACGATCCGGTCCGCGCCGGTATGGATGTTTTCGGTGATGTGGCGGATCAGGGTTTGGATGCCGCCGATCCGTTCGGCGATCTGCCGGGCGGCGTTGCCCGACTCACCGGCCAGTTTGTTGACCTCTTCGGCCACGACGCCGAAGCCGCGACCCAGTTCGCCCGCTCGTGCCGCCTCGATGGCGGCGTTCAGGGCGAGCATGTTCGTCTGGGCGGCGATGGCGGTGATCATGTCGACGATGGCGCCGATCTCCTGGGAGCGTTGTTCGAGGGCCTTGATCTGTTCCACCGTCAACGCGTTGGTGTCGGCGATCAACTGCATCTTGGCGACGGCGTCACGGATCTTGGCGTTGCCGTCTTCCGTCAGCGTCGCCGTCTGACCGACGATCTCGACGAGGCTCTGCCGTTCCCTGTCAACGACCTGGCTGAAGGCGATCATCTGTGCAGCTACGTCACGGGCGGCTAGCGCCTCTTCCGCCTGCGTGGATGCGCCTGCGGCTAAGGCCTGGGTGCTCTGGGACACCTCTTCCGACACGTCGCTGATCTCCCGGAAGGCGCTGTTGAGATGGCGCGACAATTCCTCCACCTTGGATGACTTTTCCCGGATATGGGTGATCAGGTTGCGCATGTCGTCCACGTTGACGGCGATGGCGCTCTTCAATTCTCCGATCTCGTCATGGCTGTGGGCGCTGTCCTTCGTCAGCGCGTTAAGGTTCCCCGCCGCCAGTTCTTTGGCCAGCGCGGCCAGGTCGACGATGGGGCGGTAGATCAGGCGGGTGAGTATGTAGATGACGGCCATGTTAATGAGAAGCACGACGCCGATCTGAAGGGCCATCTTTTTCTGCATCTCTACATAAGCGGCTGTCATGTCGCGCGAAACGACGACGGCCCCCACTTTGCGATGCCCCGCGTCAAAGATGGGGAAGATGGCTTTCGTAAAGACCGCGCCCTCTTGTTTGACGTCTTCTAAGACCTGCCCGTCGTCAGGCAGCTCATCCACTATGCCGGAGTAACGGAAGACCGCCGGCGCATCGCAGGTCTTGTCGACCAGGACGAGGTCAGGCTGGTCGTCCCAGTTGTTCGCCAGGCCGTGGTTTTTGCGGACTTTCTCCCACTCATTCGCGTCAAGGAAGCGCTTCTGGATCAGCATCCCGTATTCATAGCCGGTCTGCTCTTTGAGGATGCTCAGGAAGTGGTCGATCTCCTCGCCCAGTTCCATGTATCCGATCAACTGTCCCTGCTGGTGGTAGGGAGAAACGACGCGCAACGCAAAGGCGGTCTTGCCGAGCTCCAAACCGGCGGACATCTTCTTTGTCTCAATGGCTTTCAGGTAGGTGACCCGTTTGATCTCGTCGTCAAAGGTCTCTTTCTGGTGAACGCGCAGGAAGGCTTTTTTCTCCGGCTCCGGTGTGTGGAAATACCAGTGGGTGATGCGATAGCGTTCCCGCAGTTGCTGGAACAAGGGAGCGGTGGCGGCGTAGAGGGCCTCCCGGTCGCGCTGCCGGTAGAGTTCGGCGATGTGCGGGTTGTTCATCAAAGCGTCGGTCGTCGACGCCATCATGGCTACATCGCCCTGCATCAGGCGGTTGAAGTTCTCGTTGGATATTTTCAGTTGTTCCTGGCCGTAGGTGCGGATCTCATCGTTGTACGATTTGAAGATCAAGGCGCCGACGGCCGTTGTGCTGAGCAGGATGGAAATCAGCGTGGCGATGACAATTTTTCTCTTTATCGTCATACTCGAACATAACCCTTCTTTCATCCCTTTCATCGTATAGTGAAAGTATATTGTGTCAACAAATCCTTTACAAAGATTATTGCATCCCTTTACGAACCCTGTAGCCATGCCAGGAGCAGGTTTGCTTTCGATTGCTCTCGCTTCCTCTGATTACAACGCTTCCTCATTTTACAGCGTATTCTTTCTGCGATATTTCGTTGCTGCGACACTTCAATACCACGATGCTTTCGATGCCACGATGTTTCCATTCTACGATGCTCTCTCCACATTTCCGCCTTCCTGTTCTGCCAGAGGAAAGGCCACAAAGAAGGTGGTCCCCTTCGGACCGGTTTCAAAGTCGATCCGCCCGTGATGGCGCTCGGCGATGGTGTAGCAGGTGGCCAGGCCCAATCCTGTGCCATGGGCCTTCGTGGTAAAGAAGGGGGTGCCGATCTGGCTCTGGATTTCTTTGGGGATCCCCTCTCCCTGATCGGTCACGGACAGCACGACCCGCTCCCCTTGGATGTAGGTTCTGATCGTGGCCGTTCCTCTTTTCTTCATCGCATCGAGGGCGTTGTTGACGAGGTTTAAGAGGAGTTGCCGGATCTCGTTTTCGTCAAGCGCCAGCGGGGGAATGGCGCCGAGTTCTGTCACCAGATGCCTGTCTTTCTTAAAGGCCTGCGCCATTAACAAGGGGTGCAGGTTATGGATGATCTGGTTGAGGTCCTGGAACAGTGGGCGCTTCGGTTTGGTTTTGGCCAGTGATAAAAACTCCGTAATGATTTCGTTAGCCCGGTCCAGTTCGCTGATCATCAATTGAAAATACTCTTCATATTTGACCAGGTCTTCCTTGGAGCCGAACAGTTGCAGGAATCCGCGCACCGTCGTGAGGGGATTGCGGATCTCATGACCGATGCCGGCGGCCACCTGCCCGACAAGGTTGAGTCGATCCAGGCGCGCCAGTTCCCGTTCGAATCGGTTCTTTTCCGTCACGTCGATGGTGACGTAAAACAGGCAGGGAACGCCGTCCAATTCGATGACTTCCGTCGTGATCATGCCTTCGCGTGCTTCCCCGTTCTTCGTGGTGAACTTTCCGATGATGTTCTGCACCGGCCGGTTGGCGATGGCCAGGTGAGTTTCCCGGCTCAGGCATCCGAACTCCTGCTGACTCCTGCCGATGACTTCCTCTCGCGAGTATCCTGTCAGCTTCACCCACGCTTCGTTTACGTCGACGTACCGGTAACCCTGGATGGAGACAATGGAGATGCTGGCAGGGCTCGCATGGAATATCTTGTAAAACCGTTGAGAGGCCATCGTCAGTTCCCGGTAGGGCGATGTGACCATGTTGACGAAAAGCCCTTGAAACAAGAAGTAGTAGTAACTGACTTTCAACGCATGGAGCAGGAGGCCGTTATATGAACGCATGGATGGAAAAACGGAGGACAGCGCCCCCACCGGGATGGCGAGGAGCAACGCCAAGATGACGTACCGGGTGTATCCGCTTTGCCTGGACGGGGCTCGCCGCAACTGAAAAACGACGCTGGCAAAAAACATGCCGGTGATGAGCATTTCTAGGAATATTTTCGTGGCCGTGCTTCCTCCCTGTTCTTCGATAAACAGCTTGGGGAGCAGGTCGGGAATCAAGAAGATGGCCAGTGATACTGCCAACGTTCCCGACAACGTCAGGAAGAGCCATGCCCATCGATGAAAACGAAAGGAAAGCCCTGCTGAGGCGATCAGCAGCACCAACGCTTCGACGAATCGCGCGGTCACCCAGTACCGTCCCGCCAGATTGGGAGGGTCAATGGGGCTTGAAAAAAACCCGAGTAATGCGCCGATATGAAAAACCGTAAACAAACCTACGGACAAGAAACCAAAGCCGAAGAGGTGGCATTCCGGTTTTCCTTTCTCAAAGAGAATCCACGTAATGATAAAACCGGACAAGGCGAGTACGACGCAGAGAAGTTCGAAAATCGCATGGATAATGACAGTGTGGCTTTGCCAGAACGGTAGAAACAGGGCTGTGATTAGAACGGCTGACAATACAATTGCGGCATACCCGGCGCCAATTTGCGATTCTGCCATAGCCTTTGCGCTTGACAACAGGTTTTTCACGGCTGACTCACCCGATGTTCGATATTATGCCTCACATTTTGTCTCTCCTTATGTCTAAAATTAAATGACAGCTCCATTATGCATGATCCATCAGGAAAAACATGTCGAATTATGGATAATAGCAGGAAAAAAACACCCAATCCCCTGCTTTCGAGGATTGGGTATCCCATTGGCGATTGATTGGCTATCGCGCCGCTTTTCCGTCACCCTCGCCGGCAGGTTGGCCTTCTTTCTGAAGCCCCGGCTTCTCGATGCCGTCACAGTTGCCGATGATGCCGCAGCCGCTCTGCAGCCGTCCGGCCGCGCTCGCCTGCTCCCCCGGCGCACCCTTTTTGACGTTCCGTTCCGGCAGGTTCCATTCTCCGCACACGTTGTATCCACTCCTCTTCAATGCACACCCTGCGGCTTTAAGACCACCTTGATGCAGTCGTCCTGTTTGGTGTCGAAGACGGTATAGCCGTATTCCGCCTCTGCCAGCGGCAGCCGGTGAGTAATGATGTCCGTGGGGTCGAACTCGCCCCGCTTGATCCGCTCGTACAGTTCCGGCATGTAGTGGATGGCGGGCGCCTGCCCCATTTTGAGAGTCACGTTGCAAGCGAAGAGATCGCCCAGGGGGAAGGCGTTGTAGCGCATGCCATAGACGCCGGTCAGTTGGATCGTGCCGGCCTTGCGCACCGCCTGGGTCGCCAGGTTGACGGCCCCCAAGGCCCCGCCCTGCAGCTTCAAGGCTGTCTCGACCATCTCCCGGCATAGCCGCCAAAAGTCTCCGAGTAGCCGAGAAAGCCGCCGGCCTCGCCGTGTGTGTTGGAGTTATCGCAGAGGCTCTCCAGGTGGTGTTCGCAGTACCAGCAACGGCCGCAGGCCATGGTGAAGGGGATGATGACACGGTCGCCCTTCTTGACGCGGCGCACCTCGGGGCCCACCTCTTCGACAACGCCCATCGGCTCATGGCCGATGATGAAGTTTTCCGGCATGTTCGGCACCATGCCGTGGATCAGGTGCAGGTCGGAGCCGCAGATGGCCGTCGAGGTGATGCGGACGAGGATGTCCTCGGGCTGTTCGATCTTCGGGTCGTTGACCTCTTTGACTTTGACGTCTTTGATGCCCTGGTAGGTGACGGCAAGCATGTGGTGATCCCTGCCTTCTGTCGGTTGAATCGCAGTTGCCGAAAAACGGATCTAATGAGATGCTTCCCCGTTGGGTCGGAAAAAAAACGCCGCACGCTATATATTATCCACCATTTGCTTGAGGTCTTTGGAGATTTTATACAGTTGCTGGGAGCTTGCTGAGACTTGTTGCGCCCCGGCAGATTGTTGATCCGATATGGCCGATAGCTCCTCAATGCTGGATGCGCTTTCCTGGTTCAGGGAAGAAATGTTTTGCACCGACTTGACCACTTCCGATGAGCCCGCGTTCATTTCTTCGGTTGCGGCGGATACATCTTGGACGTGGTCCCGAACCAGCACCTTGACGGTTTGTTACACCATGAACCGCTCAGATCTTCCGAATCACAAAGTTATCGAACAAAAGTGGCCAGTTCTGCGGGAAGTTGTTGCCGAGACGCCAATAACTGATGCCGCGAAGGTTATAGGCGCGGATAAGGTCAAACTTAGCCTGGGCGCTGCGGGCATCTTCAAACCAAACAATGTGCTGCCTGCCGTTTGCATCGGTATACCGGAAAAAGGGCGCCTGCGCCGTCGAATCGTACTGGATGACTGTGTTATATTGGACGGCGCGCCGAATGGCTTCTTGGGGGTCAATGCTTTGCGCCCACTGCCCTCTCGGTACGTAGGGCAAGGTCCAGTCGTATCCATACAGGGGCGCTCCCAGCATAATTTTAGTGCTAGGTATTACAGTTACGGCATAGTCCAGAACGGCACGCACCTGTGGGATGGGCGCCACTGGCAACGGCGGACCGCCGGACCAGCCCCATTCATAGGTCATGAGCACCACAAAGTCCATCAGTTGACCATGGACGGGATAATCGTGCGCCTCATAGAGGGTTCCCGCCTGGGTTGGGCTCGTTTTCGGCGCAAGCGCTGTGGAAAGCAGATACCCCTGTGGTCGGAAGCGCGCCACCAATCGCCGGAGAAACCGGTTGTACAACTCCCTGTCCGCCGGAAAGAGGTACTCGAAATCGACATTGATGCCGCGGTATCTCTGGGCGCGAAGGATCCTTTCTATGTTGTCAAAAAGACGGTTTTGCACTTCCAAACTGGAGAGAACAGCGCGAGCAATTTCCGAACTGAACGTCCCATCTTCAAAATTGGTGATCGTCATGATCGGCGCCACCCCTGCGGCGAGGGCGGCCTCGACCGGTGGGCCGGCATTGAGCGTGGAAAGGTCTCCGGCAGCATTAACACGATAACTGAACAGGCTCAAGTACGTGAGAAAAAAGCCAACGTCGCGAGTTAGACGCGCTCCTGTTTCCCCCATCGTTTCCAGGTACGCATTCACATCTACCGGCCGGCGGACTCGTGGGGGAATCGTAAGCACCGTTCCAGGCGAAAGAATCGCTGATGGGGCGAGGTTATTCGCCCGTGCCAGCGCCTGCACGGTCACACCGTATCGCCGGGCAATGGCATAGAGGCTTTCTCCCGCTGCAACGGTGTGAGTACGAATAGCGACGGGAATGAGAATCGCTTGACCGATCAACAACCTCTCCGGATTCGGCAATTGGTTGATTCGTTCGATTTCCTCTGGACGAATGCCATAAAGACGGGCGATGGCGAACAGGTTCTCGCCGGGTCGGACCACATGGATGAACATGCCCATACCTCCGTAATTCCTTTGTTCATCCTATGCGCGCCTTACCTCAAGGGCGATTGGCCTGTCTTGATGGGGGAAGAATTACATTCCAAGCGGATACCCGTGTTTTTTCAGCATTCCTCTCCTGTTGAAGCAAGGTTTTCCACCCTTTGTGTCAAATACGTATAGCGTTGAAAAAAACACTATCGATTACGAATGGACCAAGGGGAGGGCAAGCCATGTCGAACGAATCGGTGAACGGACGAAAATACGAGACGACCATCCAGATGATCCGCCATGAGGTCTTCCAGCAGGTCGCCACGATGGCGATGGAAGGAACCTTGCAGGAGCATCGTGAGTTTATTCCCACTGTTGTCTTTCAGGGAAACAAGGCGCGCTTTCGCTGCTGTGTCTATAAGGAGCGGGCCGTTGCGGCGGAACGGGTCCGCCTGGCCTGTGGGGAGGAGCCGGAGAGCGGTGTGGCTTATGCGGCGGGTGAGGCCGGCGGTGTGCCTGGCGTGCCCGATCCCCTCGTCCGTGTCATCGCCATCGCCTGTGACGAGTGTCCCGTCGACCGCTTCACCGTCACTGGCGCCTGCCGCGGCTGCATCACCCACCGCTGTGTCGAGGCCTGCCCTGTTGACGCCATCGCCCAGATCAACCGCTTCGCCTACATCAATCAGGAGAAGTGCATCGAGTGCGGCCGCTGCCACCAGGTCTGCCCCTACGGCGCCATCACGGACATGCAGCGCCCTTGCATCAAGGCCTGCCCCGTCAAAGCCATCCGCTACGGCGAAGACAAGATCGCCGTCATCGACCCGAACAAATGCGTCTCCTGCGGCCACTGCGCCGTCAGTTGTCCCTTCGGGGCCATCTCGGATATCTCCTACATCCCTCATGCCGTGGAACTGCTAAAGCCGAAGGACGGAACGGTCCATGCTGTCCTGGCCCCCTCGGTGGCCAGCCAGATCCCCGGCATCACCATCGGCCAGGTCCACCATGCCTTGAAAAAGCTCGGCTTTGCCGCCGTTCACGAAGCGGCCCTCGGCGCTGACATGATCCTTGATCATGAGGCGAAGGAATTGGCGGAGAAGTTGAAGGAAGGCTCTTTCCTGACCAACTCCTGCTGCCCCGCCTTCGTCTCCCTCATCGAAAAGCACTTCCCCACGCTGAAAGAGAATGTCTCCACCTCGGTCTCGCCCATGGTGGCCGTGGGGCGTTATGTGAAGAAGCTGCACCCCGGCGTGAAGACGGTCTTCATCGGCCCCTGCTACGCCAAGAAGGTGGAAATCGGATTGCCCAAGAGCAGTGACTACATCGACCTGGCCCTCACTTTCGAAGAGATCCTGGCCATGTTTGACGCCGCCGGCATTCAACTCTCCGAATGCCCCGATGAGCCGCTCCAGCAGGCCTCCCCCTTCAGCCGCCGCTTCGCCCGCTGCGGCGGCGTGTCGGAAGCCATCGCCCAGGCCCTGAAGGAGGCCGGCGTACAGGTCGAACTGAAACCGGTCCAGGTGGACGGCCTTGACGCCTGCATCAAGGCGCTCCGCCAGGCCAAGGTGGGCCGCCCGCCGGGGAACTTCATCGAAGGCATGGCCTGCGCCGGCGGCTGTGTCGGCGGTCCCGCGTCCTTGAACCACAACCGCAAGGCCCGCCAGATCATCGATACCTACAGTGAGGAGACGAAAGCCAAGACCATCGCCGAAGCCCTTTCCGCCATTGAGAATTGCTAAGGCGAACGAAGAGACATGCAAAAAACAGCGGCGCCGGGCTCGAATCATGAGCCGGCGGCGCTGTTTTTTCTAGATGATAGATGTTTTTCCAGGTGATATCGAGGACGATTTCATTTACAGAATGACCGCCCGCCGCGACGCTTCACATTCACCATGCCTCGACCGCGTCTCCCCGCTCAGCCAGGCCAGGGTTCGCGTGAACACGAGTTGTTCCCATTCATGGCTGGAAAAGGTGTGATCCGCACCAGTCACCAGGATCGTATCGGTCAGGTGACCCAAGCCGGTCACTTTCCGGCTCACATGATACTTGCAGGTGTTCTCCCAGGAAATCTCCTGATCGCCCGTTCCGTGAATAACCAGCAGGGGCACGGCGACATGCCGGATCGCTTCTACCGGATCAGGTTTACGCAGCGACTCCAGGTAGGCGCTGCCGATGGCGTAGCCGTTAAAATCGGCCCAGCCGTTTCTCAGTGCCCGTTCCGTCAATTCCCGGCCCAGGATGCCGGTGATGTCGTTCCAGGCACGGGCCACCGGCGCCCAGAGCACGACGCCTTCCAGAAAGGGCAGCGATGGCGCCGCCAGCGCGGCGACGCACCCGCCCTGGCTCAACCCGAGCAGGGTGATGCGCTTCGGGTCGATCCCCGGCAAGGCCGCCACGGTTTCTACGGCGTGACGGGCTTCCCGCACCTGCCGGTCCAGGGTGGTGTCCACATGTTCGCCGTCGCTGTCGCCGCATCCGCTGAAGTCAAAGCGGAGCACGGCATAGCCGGCTTGGGCAAAGGTCCGGGCCGCTTTGACAAAGATGCGGTGCAGGCCCACCTTGGTTCCGCAAAAACCGTGGCAGAGGATGATCGCCGGCGCGCCGGCTGCCCCGCCCGATCCGGCCTTGCTCTCGGGCCAGTGGAGGATCCCCCGCAGCACCGCTTTTTCGACGGAGAATTCGATGTACTGTTCCATTCCCCAATCGCCTCCTTCTGTCACCTAAAAAAGAGGCCGCTACAGGGATGTTCATCACCCTGTAGCGGCCTCCGGTGTCTCCGGTCAACCAATTCCAAGTATTTCTGTTTGTTAAGTACATTTTACAAGTATGCGCAGTAGCCGTCAACGGTTCGCCAATGATTCCCTCTGCTTTTTACGAAGGTTTTTCTCAATTCCCGGCGAATACCGAACCATGACCGCCCCGAGGTTTCCTTAACCGAATCACCCTACCGGCATGCGAACACGAACGCTGGAACAGAAGGGAATAAAACAGTGAGAAAACTGCTGGCTTTTCTCGCCATCGCCCTGCTGCTTTTGACCGGTTGGCGCGTCATGTCCCCTTCGATGCCCAACCTGTCCGGTCATCCGGGCCTGTCCGGCAAGGGGATTGCTTCCTCCTGGCAGGAGGCGCAAACCGCCGCGCAAAAATGGACGGAAGCCCTGAAGGATCGGCTGACCGGCATCGATGTGGGCCAGACGCCGGCCACCGTCGTCGACAGCCTGAAAAACGGCGTCGACCGGGTCAAAGACGCCATCGACGACCCGGAGCAGGTGAAGGAGCAACTCAACCGGCGTCTGGGCGAGATCATCGACAACGTAGAAGCCCTAAACGATCAACTGCTTGTTCAGGGACGGGACCCCCGGGAACTGCTGGCGAAGCACTTCGGCAGCCGTCACCTGCCCCGCCCTTCCGACCCCGAGACTGCCAGCCGCAGCCGGAAGACGGCCACCGGCATCCAGATCCTCGCCGGCGACAGCGGCGTTCCCGACAGCATCGTCCAGCAGGCCGCCGAGACGGTGCAGACGACGGCGCTGCCCATCGTGCAGGCCAAACTGGGACAAGCGCCCTCCAACCAGACCGTGGTCGTTCTCTACTCCACGAAAACGGCCTACCGGAAGGCGCTCACCGACGCAGGCGTCGAGGCCAGCCTAATCACGCCGATTGTGGAAAACACGAACGGCATCTGCATCGGAACCGATGTCTGGATTCCCCTCTACTCCCTCCAGGATAAATCGAGCCTGGCCAACGTCCTCACCCATGAACTCGTCCACGTCGTCTTCAACGAGCAGGGCCTCGGCAGCAAGCTGCCCACCTGGGTCAACGAGGGCGTCGCCTGGGACGCCGGGATGACGGCGGTGAAGAAGATCAACCCGGCCATGGCGCGCCGCCTGGAGAAGTCCTTGGACAGCCAGATCAGACGCGCCGCCAAGGAGGGTCGCATCCTCCCCCTCTCCGCCTCGGAAGAGGATATCCTGCGGGCCGACTACAATGTGGAGTGGCAAGACTATCTGGCCGTCGAGCACCTGATCAAAAAGTACGGCGAGGAACGGCTGCGCGCCTTTTTGACGGGCGCGCGCAAAACCGGTGTGGCCGCCAGCTTCCAGGCCCAGTACGGCATGTCGATCACCCGTTTTGAGCGGGAGTTTGCAGCGGCATTATAGCATTGATATGTAAACAGCGTGGGTTTCCCCACGCTGTTTCACCGGTTTTAGTTACCCCCCGTATCCAAAACCAAAACCCGTTCCCAGGATGGCGATGATGATGATCAGGATGGCCAGCGCGACGATGCAGTTGCCCACATAGCCGCCCTGTGCGCAAGCGGGACCGACAGGACCGCATTGGCTCATATGAGACCCTCCTTTCATTCTTTCTTTCATCAACCTCCGCCGGACCGTCACCGGACTAGCGCCTGATCATTACTGGGCGCCGTATCCGAATCCGACAATGTTGGGGTAAAAGGCCCCAATAACGATCAGGGTGATGACCAGACCGGCGACAACGCCGAAACCGGTGCCAACATAACCGCCGTAACCACCCATGCCTGCAGCCTCCTTTCAAATGGAATCATCGGGTTGGAACTGCCTCCAATAACAAAGTATGGAAAACAATGGTCCGACGGTACAAAAGTAACCGCCGGACCGTTGTTTTTTTCGTATACTCCTGCCCTGATTTGGCGACACCATAGGCAGGAATCATTCAAGGAGGCTTCCCATGGTCAGCAACCTATCCATCCTCTACATGTCCCTCTCGGTGCTGCTCTCCATCGGGGTCCCCGTGGGCCTGCTCATATACCTGCACCAACGCCACCAGATCTCCTGGAAAGCAGTCACCGTAGGCGCTCTCGTCTGGTTTTTCTTCACCCAAGGGCTGGAAAAGATGGTCCATGTCTATGTCTTCGACGTGAACCCCTTCACGGCTGCCTTGATGAAAAAACCGCTCTGGTTCGCCCTGTACGGCGCTCTGGCGGCAGGCATTTTCGAGGAGGTTGGCCGCTACATCGCCTTTACGGCCTGGTTGAAAACGCTGCGAGCCTGGAAGGACGGCGTCGCCTACGGGCTCGGTCACGGCGGCATCGAGTCGCTGTTGATCGGCGGCATCATGGGCGTCCAGTCGGTGCTGATGGCCCGCATGATCAATACAGGAACTCTGGGCGACCTGGGGGGCAAGCTGCCGCCAGAGGCGCTGGAACAGGCGAAAAACCTCCTGCTGTCGACACCGCCCCTCGCCTTTTTGGCCGGTGGATTGGAGCGAAACATCGCCCTGGCCATGCAAATCGCCCTGTCCTTGCTGGTGCTCTACGGCGTACGGGAGGGAAAGATCGCCATCCTCTTCGCCGCCATCGCGGCCCATGCCGTCATCGACTTTCCCGTTGCCCTCTACCAGGCAATACGCTATGACA
Organism: Heliomicrobium undosum; assembly: GCF_009877425.1. Taxonomy (NCBI): domain Bacteria; kingdom Bacillati; phylum Bacillota; class Clostridia; order Eubacteriales; family Heliobacteriaceae; genus Heliomicrobium; species Heliomicrobium undosum. The sequence continues at coordinate 47,885 of NZ_WXEY01000013.1, forward strand.
CGCTGTACCTGTTCCTCTATCTGGTCGCGCTCTTCGGGATCTCGCTGATTTTCATCTTCTGGTCGCGACGGCTTTTCCCCGGCGCAGCCGAGGAACCGACAGGAGAACCTGCAAAAGAAAGGAACCGCAGCGAGGGAAAAAACAGGAATAAACCGAAGAAGCAGTAATATGACAGGGGCGGCAACGTAGATGAAGAATGAACAGCCATTGGATGTGTAAAGGCGGTTGCAGACAAGACGGTAAGGCAGGTCAAGGAATAATCGGCCCTGCCTTGTTGCCGTTTCACAAACAACGAAACTGGCGTGCGAGCACGAGGGGAGTCAGATGACTAAGGAAGATAGATAATCCCTTCATCAAATAGAGTGATCGTCTCCAATCCATTCGCGCGGACGACGAGGGTGTCTTCGATGCCGACGGCGCCTTCGGGGAAGACAAACTTAGGTTCGAGGGCAAAGACCATCCCTTCCTCCAGCGCCATACCAACGCCTTTCGCCAGGACGGGAAGCTCGTCCAATTCAATGCCGACACCGTGGCCCACAAAGGCCACTTTTTCTTTATGTCCCATGAAGTGATCCGCCAGGCCGTAGTCCTTCGCCTTCTGAAGGGCATAATCGAAGAGTTCCCCGCCCGTCACGCCCGGCCGTGCTTTTTCTCGGATCCCGGCCAGGATCTCCAGCGCGACGCTGTGCGCCCGCTCCAGGTGCGCCGGCAGCCGGCCCATGCAGAAGACACGGGATTTGTCGACGCCGTAGCCGTCGATGACGCCCACCTGATCGACCATGATCGGCTCATCGCGGCCGATCGCCTTGGTGCCAGACCCCATGGTGAAGGAGGGATTGAGGCCGACGCCGCCGATGGGCCCCTCGAAGAAGGACGGCATGGCCAGGTTGGCGCCGGAGAGGGTGTGGCCGTAGCTGATGTCCATGTTAAAGCCGCGGGTGCGCGTCAAGCCCTGGTGCCCGTGACGCCGGAAACAGGCCTCCACCTCGGCGGCCAGTTCCAACTCGGTCATTCCCTCGCGCAGCCACTGGGGAACGCTGCCGAAGACGATGCGGCACAGTTCGGCCGCTTCCGCCAGCCGTTCCAACTCAAAGGGCGTCTTAACGGCCCGGGCCGTCCGGATCAGCCCAGAGGCATCCTCCAGGCGGCTGGCGGCGAAGAGCTTCTGGTAGCGCTGAAAGTGGACCACCGGCAGCACGTCCAGTTCGAGACCGAGCCGCGCCGGAACACCGAAGCCGTAAGCATCCAGCATGGCCGGCAGTTCCTTGGGGTTGTCCAGCGGAACGATCTGTTCCAGGGCAGACTCCTGGCGCGCCCGCTCCAGGTTCCGCTTGACCATCAGCAACGCCTTGCCTTCGGCCGGGATATAGAGGTGGGCGCGCTGGATGGTGCCGGAAAAATAAAAGAGGTCGGCGTTTTGCACGATCAAAGCGCCGTCAAGGCCTTTCTGACACAGCATCGATTGGAACCGGGCGATCCGCCGCTGCAACTCATCGGCTGGTGTATACCGCATCTGAGCCACTCCTCCTCATCATCCATTGTCGCATAAAAAACATGCGCTGTATCGCGAAGCGTCTCGCGCATCGGATGTTTACATATCTTGTTCGTATATGCTACCCTTCATCAATCAAATTGAACAACTCGTCAGGGTGCCCGATCAGCCGGTCCGCCCCGCTCGCCAGCAGTTCTTCCGCCGGTCGGAAGCCCCAGAGGACGCCGATGGCCGGCATGCCCGCCCCTTTTGCCGTCTTCATATCCGTATTCGTATCGCCCAGATAGCGGATATCCGCCGGATCGAAACCGAATCGCGCGGCGATCTCCAGCGCCCCGGCCGGATCGGGCTTCTTGGGGACTGCCGGACGCTGGCCGAATACCATGGCAAAGGGCCGCTGCGGGAAAAAATAATCGGTCATCTCGACGGTCCAGTCGTGGGGCTTATTTGATAAGACAGCCATGGGGATGTTCCGGGCCGCCAGGCCCTCGATCATTTCCATTACCCCGGTGTAGGGGGCGGTTTTCACGGCCCAGTTCCGGCCGTATTCCTCTTGCATATCGGCGAAACAGCGCCGCAGCGTCTCCTCGTCGCAACCTTCCTCCGGTAGCGCACGCCTCACCATTGTGGCGAGGCCGTCACCGACGAAGTACCGGTAATCGTCTAGAGGATGGGTGGGAAAGCCGGCGCGGGAGAGCACGCGGTTCATCGAATCGGCCAGATCGGCCAGTGTGTCCAGCAGGGTTCCGTCCAGGTCAAAAATCACGGCCTTGCACGCCAATGGGGTCACTCCCTTTACCAAGATGATCGCCAGTTCCCTTTTTTATTGGCGGCTGGCGCCGTGAATCCCTTTTCCCTGCCGAAAAAGGTTAGGGGAAGTATTTTCACAATTTTTTCTCTTTTGACCCCTTTGCCTCTTAATCGGGCGAAGAAAAATCTGTATAATGAAATTGCGGTTGCAAAATACATGTTCCGAATGCAGGACCCTTCCTGATTGCTGTTAAGGCGGTGATCCTCTTGATAACTGCCTCGGGTTCGTCCGAGACATTCCTGTCTCTTGTCCGACAATTCCCGTTGCCTTTGGCGGTGTTGGATCCTGACCGAACCATCCGCTTTTTGAATCCGTCCGCCGAACGGTTGACCGGATGGAACAGTCAGGATGCGGCCGGTCGCCGGAGCGACGATTTTTTTCATCTGGGCGAAACAGATGCGGCTGGGCTGCCCACCCATTGCGGTCACATTGTCACGCCGGAAGGAGAGTCCCGCTCCCTCTGTGTGCAGGCCCATGCCCTTACCCTTGACGACGAAAAAGCAGATGCCTTTTTGGTCATCCTGGAAGCGGTCACGTTGGGTGATCTTGGTTCACCCTCGTGCGATAGAACCTGTCGTCGCCTGGCCGCAAAGTATTACTCACTGCTGGAACAGTGCAAACAGATGGAAATCGAATTGCGTAAAAGGGATCAGCGTTTTCGCGATGTGGAACGGGCCTTTGACGAATTTATTTGGGAACTGGATGCGGAAGGCCGGTATACCTATGTCTCACCCCAGATCCGGTCCATCCTGGGTGTAACGCCGGAAGAATTGATCGGTGCGCCTGTTCGACAGTATGTCTATCCCGATGACGCGGAACGATTTTGGAACGGTTTCCTCAAAGCCGCTGCCAAGAACGAACTGGTCCGCAACCTGGAGTACCGCCGGCGCTCCGCCTCCGGGGAGCTTCGTTGGTTGAGCGCGAACGGCGTCCCGATCTTCAATGAAAACGGGACGGTGATCGGTTTTCGCGGCGCCACGCTGGATATTACGAAGCAGAAAACGGCGGAGGCCGCCTTGCGCGACAGCGAGGAGCACTATCGCTCGATCGTGACTGCCATCGCCGAGGGCATGGTTGTCCAAGAGCGGGACGGGCAGATCGTGTCCTTTAACCGAAAAGCGGAGACCATTCTGGGCTTAACGGCTGATCAGTTGCTTGGACGGACCTCTTACGACCCGCGCTGGCGCGCCGTCCGGGAAGACGGATCCCCCTTCCCCGGCGAGGAACACCCGGCCATGGTCTCATTGCGCACAGGGAAACCCTGTCACAATGTGGTCATGGGCGTCCACAAGCCCAATGGAGAAATGTCTTGGATTCTAATCAACGCCGAACCGCTCTTTCGTCCGGGTGAAGGCGAGCCCTTCCGGGTGGTGGCGACCTTTACCGATATTACGGAACGGCGCAAGATCGAACAGAAACTGCTGGAGACAAGGGAACAGTTGAAGAACCTCTTCAACAGCCTGAATATCGTCTTCTGGTCCTACGACGTGTCACAGCGACGCCTTTTGCAACTCTCCCCTGCCTGCGAGGGGCTCTTCGGCGTTCCCGCCCAGGCTTTTTTTGATCACCCCGACACATGGGCGCAGTCGATCCACCCCGACGATCTGCCTCGCTTGCAACGCATATCGAAACGGGTTCTCGTCAGCAAACCCATTCAGGATGAATTCCGCATCGTCCACAGGGACGGCGATCTGCGCTGGGTAAGCGGTCATGTCATCCCTGTTGCCGGCAGTTCCGGGAAGGTTGTCCGTCTCGACGGCATGCTCATGGACATCACGGAAAAGAAACAGGTGGATATGGAGTTGCGGATCGCCAAGGTCCGTGCCGAGGAGGCCAGTTTAGCGAAGAGTTCCTTCCTGGCCATGATGAGCCATGAGATCCGCACACCCATGAACGGGATTATCGGCATGAACGAACTGCTGCTGGGCACTCGGTTGACGTCGGAACAAGTCGATTACGCCGAGGCAGTGCAGGAATCAGCCGAACTCCTGCTCACCGTGATCAATGACATCCTTGACTACTCGAAGGTCGAAGCCGGCAAGATGGAACTGGAATCGATCGATTTCGATCCCGTTCCGGTCGTCAACGGCGTGGCCCGGCTGCTTCAGGGCAAAGCGCGGGAAAAGGGCCTGTCCATTTCCACTTCCATCGCTGATGAGGCGCGCTTCCTCTTTCAGGGCGATCCGGGACGGCTGCGGCAGGTGCTGCTCAACCTCGTCAGCAACGCCGTCAAGTTTACCGAAAAGGGCGCCATCGACATCCGTGTCTTCCCCGTTTCCGATACGGGCGCCCAGGTCACTATCCGTTTTGAGGTGACCGACTCGGGGATCGGCATCGCGCCGGAGATTCGGGACTGCCTCTTCCGGCCCTTCAGCCAGGGAAACACATCCATGACGCGCAAATACGGCGGAACCGGTCTGGGTCTCGCCATCTCCCGGAACCTGGTGGAACTGATGGGCGGCAAGATCGGCGTCCAAAGCAAGCCCGGCGAAGGATCCACCTTCTGGTTTACCCTTCCGGTGCGCAAACGGTCTCCGTTGCCGCAATCGCCTGTCGACGCCGCCGAATCCCGGCCGACTGCCTCGCCGCCGCTGGTTTCGCTGGCTTCCATGGACCGTTCAACAAGTATTCATCCCCCTTCTCATCTTCCTTCTCAGCATCCCTCACATCTTCCCGCTCATCTTCCCTCTCAGCATCCCTCACATCTTCCCGCTCATCTTCCCTCTCATCATGCCCCTCGTCCCCCTTCTCTTCAGGCTTCTCAGCACCCCTCTCATCTCCCCGCTCATCCCCCTCATCTTTCCGTCGCCCCGCTTCCCCGTCTTCGCCAAGCCTCCGTCCTCGTTGTGGAGGACAATCCGGTGAACCAGAAACTGGTCACCGCGCTGTTGCGAAAAATGGGCCTTTCCGTCCGCTTGGCCGGTAGCGGTCTGGAAGCTATTGACGCATTGGGTGAAGAGGATTATGCCCTCATCCTGATGGACTGCCAGCTTCCCGATCTGAACGGCTTTGAAACGACGCAGGTGATCCGCGACAGCGAGGCCGAGACGGGGCAGCACATCCCCATCATCGCCATGACAGCCTTGTCAATGCAGGGGGACCGGGAGAAGTGCCTCCAGGCGGGGATGGACGACTATATCAGCAAACCGATTGATCGAAAGCAGTTGACGGCCATGCTCGCCCGCTGGCTGAGCGAGAGCGCCGACGAGGAGACGGGAACGGATTAAGAAATTCATGGGGGCATTGGCGGTATCGGCAAATCATGCTATAATAAACCAAAATCAGCGAAGCAATAACCCCCACAAGTACAATTGCATAATGCGACATAAAGCCCTTTTAGGTTTGACAGCATGGTCATCAACCTAAAAGGGTTTTTTATTACGGTGGATTAAAGGAGGGTGAAATTATGTTCCGAGGGAAAAACCCCAACCGTGTTCACGTCGAGCAGTCCACCCATGACCGTTGCGTCCAGGCGGTGGCAGACAGCCTCGCTGCCGATGGGTACCATGTGCTGGCTGATCACATCCACTGGGAACCGGGAGCGCCCCATGAAGTCAGCCACTGTGTGCCCGACATCCTGGCGAAAAAGGATGACCAGACCACCGTTTTTGAGGTCGAGACCTGCTCCACCATCGGCGACATCCACACGCGCGAACAACTGGCCGCCTTTTCTTTAACCTACCCGACAGTACTCGTCATCCCCCAGGACTGCCTCAGCCGTTTTCTCGAAGGTGGACCGGTGGAACATGCCAGAAACCACTTGAAGAGTTGGGGACTGCACAAGGTCACCCTGGCCACCTTCGATCTGCGCAGCCAGAAGTTGCAGATTCACCGGTAACAACAACATCATTCGGACAAAAGTCATGAGGAAGCCGTTGCATTGATCGCGCGGCTTCTTATTTTCTTTGATATCGGGAGCAAGACATTGTTCATAATATCAGGAGACCTCCTCCACCTATGGGCGTAATGCCATAAAGGAGCTTTGCGATGCCGGAACTTCCAGAAATCGAAACGGTCCGCCGCCATCTTGAGAAGCAGGTCGTCGGAAAAGCGATTCAAGACGTGGCCGTGGGTCGCCCCAAGACCCTGAACGTCGCCCCGGATGCTTTTGCGCAGGCGCTCACCGGCCGGTCATTCCAAGGAGCGGAACGGCGCGGCAAGGTGATCCGCCTGCGTCTGCCCGGCGGTCTCTCCCTCCTCTTTCACTTCATGATCGACGGCTACCTGCGCTTCTTCTCCCCTGACGAGGCGGCTCCCGAGGGGGCCAATGTGACCCTCCGTTTCGATACAGGGGAAACTCTGGCCTTTTACCGGATGCATCTGGGCTATGTCCAACTCTTCGCTGACGCGGAAGTGGAAGGTAATCCCGACTATGCAGGACTGGGGCAGGATCCTCTTGACAGTTCCTTCGACCTGGAGGCATGGATGCGGCTTCTCAGCGCGCGACGAGGGATGATCAAGCCGCTGCTGATGGATCAAAAGGTTATCGCAGGGATCGGCAATGTCTACTCCAACGAAGCCCTCTTTTGCAGCCGTATCCTGCCGGCGCGGAAACTGCCGACCCTCTCGGACACGGAAAAAGAACGCCTCTACCACTGCCTCCGGACAATCCTGGCGGAATCGGTGCGGCTGGGCGGCGTCTCCGAGGATCCTTTTCAGACAGGCGACACTTTCACCGGCGGCTATACCTCCCGGTTGCAGGTCTATGATCGCGCCGGTCAGCCTTGCTTTTCCTGCAGTGGCCTGATCGAGACAGATCGGGTGGGCGGTCGGAATGCTTTTTTCTGCCCTCGCTGCCAGCGATAACGGTCTTGTTTCTACCATCGAATCACCTTGTCTGCAAAGGCTGCAGGGCAACACCTGCGGCCTTTCTGCGCCAAACCCGCAAAGCGGTTACAGCGGTCTCCATCCGATTGTTCAGCCCGCTTACGTCAATCAGATGCCTGTTGCCTTCACACCGATTTACACGGCGTCGGCAGTGCCCCAGCCATCCCAATACGTGAGCCTGATCGACCCCGTTTTCATCGATCATGTGACGCGGCATATGGGTCAACAGATGACTGTCATGACAACGGCTGGAAAACTGGAAGGTGTGTTGACCGGCGTTGCCGTTGACCACATCCAACTGAATATTGACAAAGACAAAGCCCTCCATGTACGCATCGCCCAAATCGTATATTTTGAATGTTTTTCTATTTCCTATCGATAAAAAAGATCAATATCCGCCTGATGCACATAGGATGAACATGATTACTATGTACAGAAAGGCGGATTATGGTTTGCGCGCCTGTGATCGGGTTTTCATCCTATGGGGAGATGTATATCGGGCACATTAATCAGACAGCGACGATGATCACGTTTGGGTAGGGATGTGAAAACAAAAGGGACTGACCCGCGCACTCACCGGGTCAATCCCTTTTTTCTGCTTAGTCCTTCGGCGGTCGGTGGTTAAAAACAACGATGCGGCTTTCCGTCATCTCCCGGACGGCGTAGGCCGGGCCTTCCTTGCCCGAGCCGCTGTGTTTGACGCCGCCATAGGGCATGTTGTCGGCCCGGTAGGTGGATACGTCGTTGATGATCACGCCGCCCACCCGGATCTCCCGGGCGCAGCGGAGGGCCACGTCGATGGAGCCCGTGAACACGCCGGCCTGCAAGCCGTATTCGGAGTCGTTGATGCGCTCAATGGCTTCATCGAGGGTTTTGTAGGTGGCCAGGCAGGCGACAGGGCCGAAGATCTCCTGGCACCAGACGCGCATCCCTGTCTGCACATCGGTGAGTACTGCGGGCTGCACCAGGGCGCCCTGCCGGGTTCCGCCTGTGAGCAAATGAGCGCCTCCCTTGATCGCATCGTCGATCCATTCGACGACCCGTTCGGCTTCCTGCTCGCAGATGAGGGGACCCACGTCGGTGGTCATGTCCAGTGGGTTGCCGACGACCAGTTCCTTCGTCCGGGCGACCAGTTCACGGGCGAAAGCGTCAGCGATGGCTTCATGGACGAGGATGCGCTGGACGGAGATGCAGATCTGACCGGCGTTGGCGAAAGCCATGCGGGCACACTGCCGGGCGGCTAGTTCCAGGTCGGCGTCTTTATGTACGATAGTGCCCGAGTTGGCGCCCAACTCCAGGGTCACTTTGCGCAGGCCGGCCCGTTCGCGGAGCCGTTTTCCGACAGCATAGGAGCCGGTGAAGGTGTAGTAGTCGATGCCGGGGTTCTCCAGGAGCCACTCGCCGACAGTCCAGCCGGGGCCGACGACCATGTTCAGCCAGCCCTCCGGCAGGCCGGCTTCCTGCATGAGCCGGGCGAGGGAGAGCGCCGAGAGGGGTGTCGTCGAGGCCGGTTTGGCCACCACGGCGTTGCCGGCGGCAATGGCAGGGCCGACCTTGTGGCAGAGCAGGTTCAAGGGGTAGTTAAAGGGACTGATGGCGCAGACGACGCCGACGGGCACGCGGATGGTGAAGGCCATGCGGTTTTCCGAGCCTGGAAAAGCTTCCACAGGGACGGTTTCGCCGGTGATGCGCAAGGCCTCCTCGGCGGAGAGGCGGATGGTCTCGGCGGCCCTTCCCACCTCGGCCAGGGCGTCTTTGAGCGGTTTTCCCGCTTCGGCGGCGATCAGATGACCTAACTCCTCGCGGTTGGCCAGGAGGAGTTCGCGCGTCTTCATCAGGATGCCATAGCGCTGCTGGGCTGTCAGCGGCCGTTCCAGCGCGCGCCGCGCCGCCGTCACCGCCGCTGCCGTTTCGCCTTCACCGGCCTGGCTGACGCGGGCCAGCAGTTCGCCGGAGTATTTGTCGCGGACTTCGAGCAGGTCTTCTGTCATCACCCAGGCGCCGTCGATGAGCAGCCCGAGCGGTTGCGCATTGTTCATGTCGCTCCCTCCAGTCACGGGACTTGTTTTCTCAGAAATATCGTACCAAGTCCCACACAAGCTGTCCAGATTCTGGGGTGAGTTTCCGCTCATGACTGGTTGCTCGCGCGCCTCCGCCTTTCCGGGATCCTACCGCCCGCCTTCGCGCAAGACCTCCCGGATGATGTCATAGTTCTCATCGCGCGTATCGATGAACCCCTGGATCGACGATTCGGCCGTCACCCTTCTTCCCTTGTCGGTGCGGTTGAGGGCCAGGAGACCTGCTCTTAGCCGATCGACGAGGTCGCTGTCCAGCCGGCCCCGGGCGGCGATACAGTCCTTGGGGATTGCCTCCGTTTCGGCCAGGAAGACCAGATCCTCGACAGGCAGGTTGCGCCGGCGGGCGTCGTCGATCGCTTCCGAATAGGTGGCGCCGGCGGTTACCTCGCCTTTGAGGACCGTCTCGATGACGCGGCTGTGAGTGCCCTGGAAGATGACCTCACCTAGGTCCTTATCGGGGTTGAGACCGGCCCGGCGTAGGAGCAGGCGCGGGTAGGCGTATCCCGAGGCGGACTGGGGATCGACGAAGGCCATCCGTTTGCCCTTTAACGCGCCCAGGTTGACGACGCCGCTCCCCTTGCGGGCGATGATGTAGCCCTTGTAGGAAGCGTTCCCGTTGACGATGGGGGTGGCCAGCGGGATGACCCTCCCCTTGGCGGCCGCGTTGACATAGGCCAGCGGGGAAAACCAGCCCACGTCGACGATCTCATCGATGAGGCAGTCGGCCAGGGCGTTGTAGTCGGCGGCGATGAGGATGCGGGGCTTGACGCCGAGGTTTTCACAGAGAGCGGCGATGACCGGCAGATACTGCCGGCGGATCGTGTCAGGGCTTAAGGCCGGGTTGATGCCGATGACCAATTCATCGTCCTGCTTGAACCGGGCGGCCTGTTTCTGCAGTTGATGGACGTTACCGTTCAGCCCTTCAGCCAGGTCTAACAGCTTGCCGTGGTGCTTCTCCTGATCGCGAACCCGGGCCATGATGTCCTGCATGCCGTCGCCGAGAGAGACGAAAATGGCGGCCAGTTGTTCCGCCCCTTCGGCGTGCTGGGCTGTGGCCTCGAAGAGTTCCTTGTTCAGGTCGGTGATCTCACCGAAGGTGTTGACCGTATGGGAGAGGACCTCCCGGCCGGATCGGACATCGGCCACGATGGTGTTCAGTTGTTTGGAACTGAAATCGGCGCCGGCGGCTACGGCATGGATGTCTTTGTTGATCTGGTCAGCCGCCTTTTGAATCCCCTGGGCGGACTGAGCGCTTTTTTCGGCAAGCTTGCGGACCTCGTCGGCGACGACGGCGAAACCTCTTCCGGCTGCGCCGGCGCGGGCGGCTTCGATGGAGGCGTTGAGGGCGAGGAGGTTCGTCTTCTTGGCGATATCGCGGGCTTCTCGGACAAAGCGGGCGATCTGCTCCGACTCCTCCCGCAGTTTCAGGGCCGCCCGGGCGTAGGTGAGCACATCGGCGGCGATCACCTGCAGGAGCCGTTCCGCCTCAGCGACCCGCTTTTCTCCCTCCCGGGTTTCTTCCAGGCGGGACACCGACAGGTCAGCCACCTGCCGCGCCCGCTCTTCGAGCAGCCGTGCCACGCCGGTCATTTCCTGTAAACGAGCCGAGCCATCGATCAGGTCCCTGCCGTTGCGTTCCGTGATTTTGACGAGGCCGCGGGCCACTTCCGCCGTCTCGCCGACAGTCCATTTGACCTGGTGGGCGTCGAGGCCCAGCTTTTCTGAAAGGGGCAGGATGTCAAGCTTCGGTTCGTCGCCGGGCCGGGGGCACACATCTGTCTTTATCATCGCTATGTTCCTCCGTGGTTCAAAAGAAAAAATGAGCCATGCCAATGGTTCCCTTCTGCCGGCATTCATTGAATTACAGCGATGAGGGAGATTCTTTGCCATGGCATGGCCCTGCAGGGGTTGTTTTTATCTACAGAACCCGGCAGTCGACCGGGGACAGTAGAGGCAAATAGGTTTTTTTGCGCCGGTGTTCAGCAAGTGTATTTGTTCAGAGTGAAAAATGCGGAATTCCCTGTTGTCTTTAGTACAGGATGCGCTTGGCGCGGCTGTCGGTAAAGTCGAGGTTGTAGAAGGCGTTGAGACCGCGGTAGCAGGCCCGTTCGCCCAGTTCCTCTTCAATGCGCAGCAACTGGTTGTATTTGGCCACCCGGTCGGTCCGGGAGGGGGCGCCGGTCTTGATCTGGCCGGCGTTGATCGCGACGGCCAGGTCGGCGATGGTGGTGTCGTCCGTTTCGCCGGATCGGTGGGAGACGACGGCCGTATAGCCGGCTCGGCGGGCCAGTTCGATGGCGTCGAGGGTCTCCGTAAGCGTGCCGATCTGGTTGACTTTGATCAGAATGGAGTTGGCCACGTTGCCGGCGATGCCGCGAGCGAGGCGCTCCGTGTTGGTGACGAAGAGGTCGTCGCCGACGAGTTGCAGTTTTTTGCCGAGGGCTTGGGTGAGTTTGGCCCAGCCTTCCCAGTCGTCTTCGGCCAGGCCGTCTTCGATGGTGATGATGGGGTATTTGGCGGCCAGGTCCAGATAGAAGGCGATCATCTCATCGGCGGTGCAGGTCGCCCCTTCACCGGCGAGGACGTATTTGCCGTCTTTGTAGAGTTCGGTGGCGGCCACGTCGAGGCCGAGGAAGACATCTTCTCCAGGCCGGTAGCCGGCTTTTTCGATGGCGTTGACGATGACGGCCAGGGCTTCTTCGTTGCTCTTCAGGTTCGGGGCAAAGCCGCCTTCATCGCCGACGGCGGTGTTGAGCCCTTTGGCTTTGAGGACGCCCTTCAGGCTGTGGAAGATTTCGGCGCCCATGCGCAGGCCTTCCGCGAAGCTGGAAGCGCCGACGGGCAGGACCATGAACTCCTGGATGTCCACGTTGTTGTCGGCATGGGCGCCGCCGTTGAGGATGTTCATCATCGGCACAGGCAGTTCCCGGCCGTTGATGCCGCCCACGTACTGGTAGAGGGGCAGGCCGAAGTAGTTGGCTGACGCCTTGGCGGCGGCGAGGGAGACGCCGAGGATGGCGTTGGCACCCAGTTTGCTCTTGTTGGCCGTGCCGTCCAGTTCGATCAGCTTCTGGTCGAGGGCGGCCTGGTCGGCGGCGTCCATCTGATTCAGGGCCGGCTTGATGATGTCGTTCACGTTGGCGACAGCCTGGCGGACACCTTTGCCCAGGTAGCGGTTCTTGTCGCCGTCTCGGAGTTCAACGGCTTCATAGGCCCCGGTGGAGGCGCCTGAGGGAACGGCGGCGCGGCCTTTGCTGCCGTCGATGAGCCACACATCCACTTCCAGGGTCGGGTTGCCCCGGGAATCGAGGATTTCACGGGCTGTAATATCACTGATGATCGTCATGTTGCTTCCTCCATATCGGCGCGCCGATGCGCCATGGTGCTATATTTAAATCAACCATCCGTTGTGTATCCTCTCACCGCATTGATTCGCTGCATGACTGAGCCTTATCAAGAGTCAGCATGTTGTGCGAAATCAGCCCTAGCGCGCGCCGTCGATGATCCCTTGAAAATCTGCCGCCTTCAAGCTGGCGCCGCCGACGAGGGCGCCGTCAATGTCGGGGCGGGAAAGCAGGCTGGCCGCATTGGCCGCCTTCACGCTGCCGCCGTATTGGATGCGGACGGCGGCTGCCGCCGCGTTGCCGAATTCGGCGGCCACGGTGGCACGGATGAAGGCGATGACCTGCTGGGCGTCATCATCCGATGCGGTTTTGCCGGTGCCGATGGCCCAGACAGGCTCATAAGCGATGACCAGGGAGGCGACGGCCTCGGGCGTGAGTCCGGCCAGGGCGCCGCGGGTCTGGGTGGCGACGATGGCCTCCGTCTCCCCCGCTTCCCGCTGGACCAGGGTCTCACCGACGCAGACGATGGGCGTCAAGTCGTGAGCCAGGGCGGCCTTCGCTTTGCGGTTGACGAGTTCATCCGTTTCGCCGAAATACTGGCGCCGCTCCGAATGGCCGAGGATCACGTAGGCGCAGCCGGCGTCTTTGAGCATGTTCGGCGAGATCTCGCCGGTGAAGGCGCCTTGCTCTTCCCAGTGCATGTTCTGAGCGCCCAGGGCGATGGGGCTGTCTTTGATGATGGCCGCGACGGCGGCCAGGGCCGTGAAGGGCGGGCAGAGGACGATCTCCGCCCGCAGTTCCCCCGGTTGCCCTTTCAGCGCCTCGGCCAGTTGAACGGCCTCGGCTATCGTCTTGTGCATCTTCCAATTGCCGGCAATGATGGGTCTACGCATTTCGGTGCTTCGCTTCCCTTCTGTATGGCAAACCAAAATGTAAGTGACATCGCTTTTTTCCAAACATATAGGCGTTTTTTCTCTGTTCGAAATCTCTATTTTTTGTCCCGCAGAACCGCCACCCCAGGCAGTTTCTTGCCTTCCAGAAATTCCAGGGAGGCGCCGCCGCCGGTGGAGATGTGGCTCATCTGATCGGCCACACCGACCTTGTTGACGGCTGCCACGGAGTCGCCGCCGCCGATGACGGTGATGCCCCGGCACTCAGCCATCGCCTGGGCCACTGCCTCTGTTCCCTTGGCGAAGTCGTCGATCTCGAAGACACCCATAGGGCCGTTCCACAAGACGGTCCCTGCCTGTTTGACCACATCGGCATAGAGTTTTGCCGTTTCGGGGCCGATGTCCAGGGCCATCCAACCGGGCTCGATGGCGTTGACGCCGACGGTCTTCTGGGGAGCGCCGGCCTCAAAGGCCTGGGTGACGACGACATCGGTGGGCAGCAGCAGGTTCACCTTCTGCGCCTTGGCGCGCAGGATCAGTTCGCCGGCCAGGTTGACCTTGTCGGCCTCGACGAGGGAATTGCCCGTCTCATAGCCGAGGGCGCGCAGGAAGGTGTTGGCCATGCCGCCGCCGATGATCAGGCTGTCCACCTTGTTCAGGAGGTTCTCGATGACGCCGATCTTGTCGGAGACTTTGGCGCCGCCGATGACGGCGACGAAAGGTCTTTCCGGGTTGGTGACGGCCTTGCCGAGCATGGACAGCTCTTTTTCCATGAGGAATCCGGCCACGGCCGGCAGGAAGTCGGCGACACCGGCGGTGGAGGCGTGAGCGCGGTGGGAGGTCCCGAAGGCATCGTTCACGTAGATGTCAGCTAAGTCGGCCAGCGCTTTGGCGTAAGCCTTGTCGTTCTTTTCTTCTTCCTTGTAAAAGCGGACGTTTTCTAAGAGGAGCACGTCGCCGTCTTGCATGGCGGCTACGGCAGCCTGGACTTCCGGGCCGATGGAGTCGTCGACCTTGGCGACCGGTTTGCCGAGGAGTTCGGCCAGGCGCTTGGCAACAGGGGTAAGGCGGAACTCGTCGACAGCCTGGCCTTTCGGGCGGCCCAGGTGGGAGGCGACGATTACTCGCGCCCCCCGGTCGATCAGGTATTGCATCGTCGGCAGGGTCATGCGGATGCGCGTATCATCGGTGATGACGCCGTTTTTGAGGGGGACGTTCAGGTCCTCCCGGACGAGGACGCGCTTGCCCCGCACGTCAATGTCGCGAAGGGAGATCTTCTCCATGCTTACAGCCCCTTCGCGGCCATCAGCAGGGCCAGGTCGACGACGCGGTTGGAGTAGCCCCACTCGTTGTCATACCAGGCGACGACTTTGGCCATCTTGCCGTCGAGGACCATCGTGGAGGGGGCGTCGACGATGGAGGAGTGAGGATTGCCGTTGAAGTCGCGGGAGACGAGGGGCTTTTCACAGAAGGCCAGGATGCCTTTCAGGGGGCCTTCAGCAGCGGCTTTCAGGGCGCTGTTGATCGCTTCTTCTGTGGCCGGTTTTTCCAGCTCGGCCACCAGGTCGACGACGGAGACGTTGGGGGTGGGGACGCGCATGGCGAAGCCGTTCAGCTTGCCCTTCAGTTCGGGCAGGACGAGGGCGACGGCCTTGGCGGCGCCGGTGGTGGTGGGGATGATCGACTGGCCGGCGGCGCGGGCGCGGCGCAGGTCGCTGTGGGGCAGGTCGAGGATGCGCTGGTCGTTCGTGTAGGCGTGGACCGTCGTCATCAGGCCGCGCACGATGCCGAACTGCTCATGGAGCACCTTGGCGAAGGGGGCCAGGCAGTTGGTGGTGCAGGAGGCGTTGGAGACGACGTGGTGGTTGGCCGCGTCGTATGTATGGTCGTTGACCCCCATGACGATGGTGGCGTCGATGTCTTTGCCGGGGGCCGAGATGATCACTTTTTTGGCGCCCGCCTGGATGTGCTTGGCCGCATCGGGGCCTTTGGTGAATCGGCCCGTCGATTCGACGACGATGTCAACGCCGAGTTCTTTCCAGGGCAGTTTGGCCGGATCCGTTTCGGCGCAGACCTTGATCTCTACGCCGTTTACGGTGATCGCCTTTTCGGAAACGGTTACTTCGTAGGGCAGTTCGCCATGGATGGAGTCGTACTGGAGCAGGTGGGCCAGCATCTCCGGGCTGGTCAGGTCGTTGAGGGCGACGATTTCCACGTCGGAACCGGCTTTCAGCATATCCCGCTTCAGCATGGCCCGCAGCACGTTGCGGCCGATCCGGCCAAATCCGTTGATGGCGATTTTGGTAGTCATTGTTGCATTCCTCCGCATCGTTTTTTTCATTTGGTTGGGTGTCTTGTTTTTGTTGGGATGTCTGTTTTTTTGTTGGGATGCCTGTTTGGGAAAGTTTTTCGGTGTGATTCGGTGTTAAAGGAAAAGCAGGCGCGAAGAATGGATCTCCGATCCACTCAGCGGCCTGCTCAAATCCTCCGGGCCCTCGTGTCAAGTTGAATGTAGTAAAGTGTGAGGAGTCGAGCGGCGCTTCTCAACTTTTCAGCAGGAGTGAGTCTCCTTAGCGACCACGGCTATTCGCGCAGATCCCTAGAGGACTTTCGCTGTCCCCCGGTAGATCAAGCCGCGCCGGCCGTCGACGGTGATCGTCTCCCCTGTCTCGAACAGGGACAGCGCGCTGTCGACACCGACAACAACGGGGATGCGATACTCCAAAGCCATGATGGCGGCGTGGGAGGTGAGGCCGCCCTCTTCGCAGACAATGGCGGCTGCGTTCTTCAGGTAGGGGACGTAGTCGGCATCGGTGCCATAGGCGACCAGGACTTCTCCCGGCTCCAGGTTCGCGGCGTCGTCAGCGACTCGGCAGACCCTCGCCTTGCCGGTGACCGACCGGGTGACGATGCCGGTGCCTCGTGCCGCCGCTTTGCCGACGGTGTGGACCTTGAGCAGGTTTGTCGAGCCCTGGACGCCGACAGGGACGCCGGCGGTGATGACGACGAGATCGCCGCCCTGGATCAGGTCATGCTCCATGGCCACATTGACGGCTGTCGCGAGCATGCGATCCGTATCGGTCAATTGGACCGACGGCAAGGGGACGACGCCCCAGACGAGGGCCAAACGGCGCAACACTTCCGGTCGGGGGGTGACAGCGACGATAGGCGCCTGGGGACGGTAGCGGGCGATCATGCGGGCCGTGTAACCGGAGGCCGTTGCGGTGATGATGGCCGCCGCCTCCAACTGGGTCGCTGTGACGCAGACGGCCTGACCGATGGCGTCAGTGACGCTGGTCTTGCCGTTGTGGATCGTCTGGTTTCTTTGCAAGGACGATTCGGCGCGCCGGGCGATGCGGTCCATCGTCTGGACGGCGACGACAGGGTACTTGCCGTTGGCCGTCTCGCCGGAGAGCATGATGGCGTCGGTGCCGTCGAAGATAGCGTTGGCCACGTCGCTCGCTTCGGCGCGGGTCGGCCGGGGGTTGTTCATCATGGAATCGAGCATCTGGGTGGCGGTGATCACCGGTTTTCCGAGGCGGTTACATTCGGCGATGATCGATTTTTGCAGGATGGGCACCTCTTCAGCGGGGATCTCCACGCCCAGATCGCCCCGGGCGACCATGATGCCGTCAGAGGCCTGGATGATCTCGTCGAGGTTGTCCACCGCTTCGCTGCTCTCGATCTTGGAGATGATCTCGATGTCGGCGCCACCCGCTTCGAGGAGTTTGCGGATGGCCAGCACGTCGGCGGCCTTGCGGACGAAGGAGGCGGCGATGAAGTCCACCTTCTGTTCGATGCCGAAGCGGATGTCGGCGATGTCCTTCTCGGTGACCGAGGGCAGGTTGATCGAGATGCCGGGGACGTTGACGCCTTTTTTGTTGGAGACCTTGCCGCCGTTGAGGACACGACAGTGGATGTCGCTGCCTTCGACAGCCTCCACTTCCAGTTCGACGAGACCGTCATCGACGAGGATGCGGGCGCCCGGTGACACGTCCTTGGGCAGGTCGGCATAGGTGACGGAGACCCGCGAGGCGTCGCCGAGGATCGGTTCTGTCGTCAATGTGAAGCGCTGTCCCGCTTCCAGGAAGATCGGCGGAGCGGCGAAATCGCCCGTGCGGATCTCCGGACCTTTCGTGTCCAGCAGGATGGCCACATTGGCGCCGAGTTCGGCAGCGATGCGGCGGATGGTCTCCATGCGGCGTCCATGTTCCTCATGGGATCCGTGGGAGAAGTTGAGACGGGCCACATTCATGCCGGAACGGATGATCTCTCTCAGGGTATCCGGGTGTTCACTGGCCGGCCCGATGGTGCAGACGATTTTTGTCCTTCGCATATGACACCTCTTTCAAACGCGCTCGGTCGGAGTTGTTCTTCATTTTTCACTATCGCCGGCGCGAAACGCCCACGCGAATATGCTATAGCCCGTAGGCCTCAGCCAGCAGTTGGATGGGATGAACCACCGGCAGGCCGGTCACGTGGTTGACCTGCAACTGGCACATGCCGCATTCGGTGACAGCCTGTTTGACGCCGGTGTCTGCGACGGCCCGGACGATGTTCTGGCCGATCTCGTGGGCGATGGGGTATTTTTCTTTTTTGAAGCCGTAGCTGCCGGAGAGGCCGCAGCAACCGGCGTCAAGAGCGGCCACCTGCAGATCGGGGATGAGCCGCAGGATCTCCTGGGAAGGAACACCGTAGCCGACAGCGCGCAGGTGGCAGGGCTGGTGGTAGCCGTAGCGCCGGGGCAGCCGTTTCAGGTTCGTGTCCAGTTGCCCCTTCTCATGGAGCAACACGAGGTACTCGAAGGCATCGTAGGTGTTTTCCGTCACCAGGGCGGTGTCCATGTCGAAGAGTTCGTGGTACTCCTGGCGCAGCATCAGGTTGCAACTCGGGCAGGTGGTGATGACGGCGTAGCCCTCGTTGATGTAGCGGTTCAACTTGGCCAGGTTGTTGACGCCGTAGGCTTTGGCCGCGTCCATGAGGCCGTTGGAGACGGTCGGCAGGCCGCAGCAGTTGAAGTCGTCGACGACCATCTCGATGCCGTTGTGGGCGAAGACCTTGGCCAGCGCCAGGCCGACCTCGGGGGTGTAGTAGTTGACATAGCAGCCGGGGTAGTAGAGGACCTTCCCTTTCGGCTTGGCGATCTTTTTCGGCTTGAATTGTTGCAGGAACGTTTTCGAGGCGAAACGCGGGAAGGGCATGCCGGCGGCGACGCCGAAGAAAGCTTCCCCCATCGCCCGGAAGGGACCGACGCCGGCGGCCCAGTTGACGATGGACGGGGCGATCTGGGCGGCCTTGCAGATCAGTTCGACCCGGCCCAGCACCTGGTCACGCAGGGGCGCGCCGTTGAGGGCCACGTACTCCCCTTTGGCCTTGCAGTTCATGGTGGCTACGTTGACGCCGGAGGGGCAGACGAAGTCGCAGGTCTTGCAGTTGCTGCAATAGCCGATGGAGGGATGGACGGCGGCAGGCTCGTCGAGGCGGAAGCGCTCCAGGTCAGGGCCGTTCTGTTTCGGTCCCGCGTACTGGTCGGTCACCTTGACGACGGGGCAGTTGGCGACACAGATGTTGCACTTGATGCAGTTGTCGAGGATGAGATGACGGTCCTGACTCATTGTGCCACCTCCCCGGCGAGCTTGCCGGCCTTGTAGCCGGAGGCGACGGCGACGCCGTTGCCGCATTTTTCAATGGGTCCGTTGGCGCCGGCCAGGTTGGCGCCGGTGATCCGCACGTTTTCCAGGCAGACCCGGCCCGCCCCGTCAAGGGGCTGCAACCGGTCGTTGACGGCGATGCCGAAGCTGTTGAAGCCGTGCCCGTTCATGGAGAGGAACTCGCCGGAGGCCCATTTCTCAGCAGTGCGGACAGGCAGGTCGAAGATGACTTCCCGCGCCTCGCCGATCCGGCTGTCGAGGCCGCCGCCGACAAAGGCGCCTGTGGCCAGGATGTAGGTCTCGGCCGAGAAGGTGAAGGTCTTCCCAGCCCCTTCGGCCGTCACCTGAAGGCAGCGGTTGCCCTCTACCTTGGCGCCGGTGAAGGTGCAGCCGATGATCACGTCGACGCCGGCGTTGCGCAGGTGCTTGAGCAGCAGTTGCTGCAACCGCTGGCCGGGGAGGGCCGGCGGGATGTTGGTCACTTCATAGACGGGAGCGCCTAGGGCTTTGGAGAGCCGGCCGGCCACGTCGATATCGAGGCGCTCGCCGAGGACCGGCGGGAAGAGGACGACCGTGCCATTGACGATATGGGGCTTGATCTGCTCCACCGCTTCCTGGATCCCTTCCGCTTGTTCCAGACGGTGGGCCAAGGTGGTGGCGTAGAGTTTTTTCCAGGCGCTGCGCAGTCTCACAACTGTCAGTTTGGCTGTGTCAGGCAGGTTGCCGTTGCAGGCCAGGTTGGAGGCCATCACTTCGGGATAGAAATCCTTCAGTTCCTCATAGCCGACGATGACGATTCGCTTAGCCTTGTCCAGGTCCCTGACGGCCATCGAAGGCGGCGCCAGGAAAGAAGGCCGGAAGGTGCCGACGGCTGTCGGCAGCAGCCAGTTGGCGCCGCCGTTGTCCCGGTAATGGCAGCCGTAGCGTTCGGTGAGCCCCTGAAAGTAGCGCAGGCTCTCTTCCAGCACGTCGGCCACTTTGGTGTAGGGGTGCTCGGGATTCACTTCGTTTAAGCGGGCGATCTGGGACAGGGGGTTCTGGCAGACCTGCTGGGGGTCATCGATGTCATATCCCCAGAGGTCGATGCAGCCCGAAGACAGGCTGAGCGAGCCCATGCCTTTAGCGGCTACAGTGACTCGTTTACCCGATTCGGCCGCTTTGGCGGCGGCCAGCAGGCCGGACAGTCCGGCGCCTATGATCAACACATCTGTTTTTTTATTCATCATTTCATTCTCTCCATGCCGAAGAGTGTGCAGAAGATCTCCGAGGACAGTTGGGCTTCCCGCAGTTGCTGGCCCCAGAGGACCGCCCGGACGCCCCGCCAGCGGTTTTGCAAAAACTCGGCCAAAAACTCGCGGTGGGTGCCGGTGAACTGCTTGTGGTCACTCATCGCCCCCAGGGTGCGGTAACTGCAGAAGATGCCCTGGCAGGTGCCCATGCCCATGCGGGTTTTGCGGCGGATGTCGCTCAAGGTCTTGCTGTCGCCGTCACCGGCCACATGGTCGATCTCGGCGGCGCTGACCATCTCGCACTCGCAGAACATGCGGCGCTTGGCCCGATCCTTCTCCGCCTCGGCAACGACCTTGGCAAAGTCCTGTCCGAGCCGTTCGGCCGCTTTCTTGGCGCCGGGGACGCCGAAGACCTTTTTCCCCCGTTCCAGCAGTTCGGCCGGCTGGGCCGCGCTGAGGGGCTCTTCCTTCGTCCGGCAGGGGGTGCTGTTGCCGAGTTTTTTGGCGGCCAGGTCGACGGTCTTTTCGGCCATCAGCCGGAAGGTGGTGAACTTGCCGCCGACGATGCTGATCAGGCCGGTCAAGCCGTCGCGCTGTTCATGATCGATGAGGGCGAAGTTTCTCGTCACCGCCCGGCCTCCGGCGCCTTTGTCGGCCTGGTAAAGGGGCCGCACGCCGGCGAAGGCGCGGATGATCCGGTAGTCGTCAATGCGGGGCATCATCTCCCGGCCGACGGCCAGCATGTCCTGGACCTCTTTATCGGTCGTCTTGAAGCTGTTGGGATCGTCCACCCCCACGGAGGTGGTTCCCAGCAGCGTGATGGTGCCGTGGGGAACGAAGATGTCGGCGTCGCCAGGGGGTCGCAAGCGGTTGACGACCTGGTTGGTCAACCGGTGGTTGAAGGCGAGCAGGGTGCCCTTGTCCTTGATGATGCTCACGTCGAGACCGGCCAGCGCCGTCACCTCGCCTGCCCAGGCGCCGGCGGCGTTGATTACCATCTCGCATTCGATCTGGCGGGTCTCGCCCGTCAGGGTGTTGGTGATCTCTACACCAGCGACGCGGCCGTTCGAACGATACACCGCCGTCAGTTTGCTGTAGTTGGCCATCTGGGCGCCGTAGCGGCGGGCCGAGTGGACATTGCTCCAGAGCAGACGGAAGCCGTCGACGGCCGCATCGGGCACCGTAAAGGCGCGGGTGATCTTCGGCGAGAGAACGGGGTACTTCTTGAGCAGCCCTTTGACGTCGAGTTCTTCCGTTTCGATGCCCGCCTCGGCGCAAGCCTTTACCCACAGTTCGGCGTAAGCCGGGTCGTCGCTCGGAAGCTGGGCGAAGAGGCCGCCCGTCGGCTCGATGCAGTCGGGCGCCAAACGCCGCAGCAATAGATTCTCCTCGATACACTCTTTCGCCGCCTCTTTGTCTTTGACGGCGTAGCGGCCGCCGCTGTGCAGCAGCCCGTGGAATCGGGAACTGGTGCCATGGGCCAGGTCGCCCTGCTCGACCAGGAGGGCGGATATGCCCCGCATCGCCAGG
This sequence comes from Heliomicrobium undosum, assembly GCF_009877425.1. Classification (NCBI taxonomy): domain Bacteria; kingdom Bacillati; phylum Bacillota; class Clostridia; order Eubacteriales; family Heliobacteriaceae; genus Heliomicrobium; species Heliomicrobium undosum. The sequence continues at coordinate 69,737 of NZ_WXEY01000013.1, forward strand.
TCGCGCAGGATGCCCGTCCCGGTGGCGCCGCCTCCGATCACCACCACCTGAACGCGTTCGGTTGCCATTTGGTCATCCTCCGTCCGTTTCGTCGTATAAAAAAGGTTCACCCAATGCACAATCACCTAAATTTATGAAAAAAAGCCGCCAATGCCGGGACTCTTCCGGTACTGCTGCGGCTTCTCCAAACTCACAAGCCCTTATCAAGTTCTAGCGTTTTTTTCTCCATAAGATTTGAACGAACTGTTCGGGTGGCGAAAAAAAGTCGGGTTCCGAAAAACTTTATCGAATTGGCCTAGCGGTATGGTCAATAAACCCTACGGTTGTGATCGACCCTGCGGCCAGAATTGACGACATCAATGGCACTGTGCGAAAGGGAGAAAGAGGAGCCAGGAGGAGGCGCGCCGGCTGTTGGACTGCCAGCGCGGCCTTCCCCCCACTCGCTTTGCTTCTGTGATCCGATGACCCGCTGTTTTGCTGGATCGCGCTATTACTGAAAGCGCATTCACTTCATCACCGGTTCACCAAGCCACCGATTTAGAAAGTGACCGGTTCGAAAAGCGACCGGTTTATTGGATCGAAATTCATTGCGTCGCTAACTCGATGCTCCCGATTAGTCTTCCGTTTCCCAGTCCATGCTGCGGGTGACGGCCCGTTTCCAGCCGCCGTAGAGCTTGGCCCGCTTTTCTTCGGCCATTTCGACTTCAAAGCGGTTGTCCAGTTGCCAACGCTTGGCCAGTTCTTCTTTGCTCGACCAGAAACCGACAGCCAGGCCAGCCAGGTAGGCGGCGCCGAGGGCGGTCGTCTCGATGATCCGGGGGCGGTCGACAGGAACGCCGAGGATGTCAGCCTGGAACTGCATGAGCAGGTTGTTGGCGACGGCGCCGCCGTCCACTTTCAACGCTTGCAGTTTGATGTTGGAGTCGGCTTCCATGGCGCCGAGGACGTCCTTGGTCTGGTAGGCGAGGGCTTCCAGGGCGGCGCGGACGATGTGGGCCTTGGTGGTGCCGCGGGTCAGGCCGACGATGGCGCCGCGAGCGCGCATATCCCAGTAGGGAGCGCCCAGGCCGGCGAAGGCGGGAACCATGTAGACGCCGTCGGTGTCGTCCACTTTGCCGGCGAAGTATTCTGAGTCAGGAGCGGCTTCGATCAGCTTCAGGCCGTCGCGGAGCCACTGAATGGCGGCGCCGGCGATGAAGATAGAGCCTTCCAGGGCGTATTCCACTTTGCCTTCGATGCCCCAGGCGATGGTGGTCAGCAGGCCGTTCTTGGAGTCATACAGTTCGGAGCCGGTGTTCATGAGCATGAAGCAGCCGGTGCCGTAGGTGTTCTTGGCCATACCGGGCGCGTAGCAAGCTTGACCGAAGAGGGCGGCTTGCTGGTCACCGGCGGCGCCGGCGATGGGAACGGCGTGTCCGAAGAAGAGTTCCGCGTCGGTGCAGCCGTAGACTTCGCTGGAGGGCTTCACTTCCGGCAGCATGGAGGCGGGCACGTTCAAGGCGGCCAGCAGTTCCTCATCCCACTTCAGTTCGCGGATGTTGTACATCAGGGTCCGGGAAGCGTTGGAGTAGTCGGTGACATGAACCTTGCCGGCGGTCAACTTCCAGATCAGCCAGGTGTCCATGGTGCCGAAGAGCAGTTCGCCTTTTTCCGCTTTTTCGCGGGCGCCTTCCACGTTGTCCAGGATCCACTTGGCCTTGGTGCCGGAGAAGTAGGCGTCGACGACGAGGCCGGTCTTGGTCCGGAAGGCCTGTTCCAGACCGCGGGCTTTCAGTTCGTCGCAGATGGCGGTGGTGCGGCGGCATTGCCAGACGATGGCGTTGTAGACGGGCTTGCCGGTGGCCTTTTCCCAGACGACAGTCGTTTCGCGCTGGTTGGTGATGCCGATGGAGGCGATCTCTTCGGCGCTGACGCCGGTCTTGGCCAGCAGTTCGGCGATGACGCCATACTGGGTGCTCCAGATCTCATCGGCGTTGTGTTCCACCCAACCGGCTTTGGGGTAGATCTGGGTGAACTCTTTTTGGGCCACGGCGACGATGTTGCTGTCCTTGTCAAAGAGAATGGCGCGGCAGCTGGTGGTACCTTGGTCCAAAGCCATGACGTACTTCTTGCTCATCGAATCCGACACTCCTCTTTCATCATTTGATTCGCAACTTTGATTCGAAAGATCTCTGTACGGACTGTACCTGTGATGAACTTGTTCACCGTCGATTTGACGCGCTTTTTTTGTCATATACATTCTCAATTTGAATAAAAGGTCCAACCGGGATGCGGCTTGCAGGATAGTGTTACCGTTTCAAGCGTTCGGCGGATGGGGCGACCCGCCGTTATCACCTTCATGATTGCAGAAAAGGGTCGCTTCTTTGTTTTTGTGTGAAGCGATGCGATTAGGCGCCGAAGAAGGTGGTGTAGAAGAATGCGCCGACAACCGCGCCGATGACAGGGCCGACGATGGGAACCCAGGAGTAGGCCCAGTCAGAGTCCCGCTTGCCGGGGATGGGCAGGATGGCGTGAGCGATACGAGGACCAAGGTCGCGGGCAGGGTTCAGGGCGTAACCGGTGGGGCCGCCGAGAGACATACCGAGGACAACGATCAGCAGACCGACGGAGATGGTGCCGACACCGTCAGCCATCTTGTTGGCGCCGAGGGCGAGGATACCCAGGACGAGCATGGCCGTAGCGATGATTTCGGTGACCACGTTGGCGCCGTAGCTGCGGATGGCCGGGCCGGTGCAGAAGATGCCCAGTTTGGCGTCAGCATCGCTGGTTTCTTTCCAGTGGGGCAGGTAAGCCAGGTAGACGAGCACTGCGCCAAGGAAAGCGCCGATCATCTGGGCGGCAATGTAGGTGGGAACCAGGTCCCAGGAGAATTTGCCAATGGCGGCGAGGCCGATGGTCAGCGCGGGGTTCAGGTGAGCGCCGCTGTACTGGCCGACGCTGAAGGCGGCGATCAGAACGGCGAGACCCCAGGCAACAGTGATGACGATCCAGCCAGCGTTCTGACCTTTCGATTTGTTCAGCAACACCCCGGCGACAACACCGTCACCCAGGAGAATAAGAATCATCGTACCGATAAGTTCTGCTGCAAACGGCGACATAGTTTGTCCTCCTCGTACTGTTTTTCCTTCTGCTTCTTCGCGTGCAACCAGCGGATACGCCTCGCCGGTTTGTCACTTGCGACATGCCCCATATGGTTTTTCATCGCTTGAATCGGAATCATCCCCCTTGCCGGTGTTATCCGGAGCAATCGGAGGTTGGCCGCTTTTTTACAGATCACTCCCTTCGTTGCGTAAGATTTCACGACCACATCTTCGCGCACGAAAGGTTCGAGCGTCTTAGCGGCCGTCTCCTGAACTCCAAAGCCCGGGTTCAGCGAGCAAAACATATAACCCCCAATTCGACATCCAGTGGATGCCGCATCGGGGGTTAACTCTTTTACTCCTAACCCGATATCAAATTGTTCTTAGTTATAACATTCTTCATCTTCGGGTAAATTCCTGCTGAAAAATTAAAATTATTTTAAATTTACTGACTGACTCTGCGAGGTTTCTTACAACCCATCACACCCCTTGAAAAAAAGTAAACCCCGAAAAAGCATCCGATTGATGCGTTCTCGGGGGTTCTCTACACTCCAACCCATCGTTCACGTTGTCTCAAGTTTTCTTAAGTGCTTATTCGACATGGCAATCGAAATCCCTGCTTGCTCGTTAAAAAAATGTTAAGAACATAGCCAGAGATGGCGCAGGCTCGTCGACACGGCATCGATCCCTTTCTCGAAAGCTTGTCGCACATCTGCCTCGGAACGCAACAGCCCTCCGGCGAGGACAGGGACGCCGAGAGACTTCTTTAAGTCATGAATGACGAAGCGAGGAACGGTGGCCGGCAGGATCTCCACAGCGCTGGGCTTGACATCGCCGGCGACGCGGATAGCCGTCTTGATCGATTCGGAATCGACGATGAACACCCGCTGGACAACCCAGAGGCCTTCGTCGAGTGTGAGTTTGACCAGGTTCGACTTGGTGGTGACGATGCCGTGGACGCCCATGCGCTTGAGCAGATGGATGCCTGCCTTGTCCTTCCCAATCCCTTCGATGAGATCGATATGGGCGAGCACGTTTTTTTGCGCCACTCGGATCCGTTTGATCGCGTTGGGCAGTTGGTTGACGTCACCGCCAAGAAGAAAGATCGTGCGAATCTTGGGATGGCCGATTAGTTCTTCCAGATCCTCGAGCCGCCGAAGGGCGCCTCCGATCTTGGTTCCTTCCATGATCGTTTCTAAAAATCCCATACTACCTCCCGAACACTGAATCTGCCGCATTGTATTTGTTCATTCATTCTCCATCTTTCGTGCCAAATCCTGCGTTTCCCCAATATCCGGCCAAGACCGAACCGGTCAGGTTCTGCCAGACACTGAAAAGGGCGCCGGGGACTGCAGCCAGGGGATCGAGGTGCGCCATGGCCAGGGCGGCGGCGAGTCCTGAGTTCTCCACCCCGATGGTGAAGGCGAGCGCCCTCGCCTTGCTTGCCCCCAGGCCGGCTGACCGCGCCGCGTTGAACCCGGCGGCCAGGCCGGCTCCGTTGTGCAACGTCACGGCGGTAAGGGCGATCCAAGCGACGGTGAAGAGTTTTGCGGCGTTCAGAGCGATGACGATGGCGATGATGAAGACGATGGTGACGACCGACAGAAGGGGGACGATCATCCGCAGGCGCTCAACAGTGCCAGCGAAGAGGACGCGCAAAACCAGTCCCACCGAGACCGGCAATAGCACGATCCGCAGGATATCCGCCAGCAGGTCCTCCGCTCGGACGGGGATCAAGGCGCCGGCCAGTGCTAGGAAGATGTAGGGCGTCAGCACCGGAGCGAGCAGGGTGTTGACGCTGGACAGGGTGATGGAGAGCGCCGTATCTCCCTTGGCCAGGTAGGTGAGCACATTCGATGCGGTCCCGCTGGGGCAGCAGCCGACCAAGATCACGCCGGCAGCCAACTCAGGCGGGAGCGACAGCACCCTGGCCACAACAAAACCGGCCAAGGGCATGATCAGATAGCGTAGTGCGACCCCGTAAAAGACATCTCGCGGGCGCGTGAGGATGAGCCGGAAATCGACAGGGGTGAGTGTCAGCCCCATGCCAAGCATCACCAGACCGAGCAACGAGGGGACTGCCCCCCGGTAGGGCTGGAACAGCGCTGGGTGGATCAAGGCGTAAACGGAGAAGAGGATGACCCAGAGGGGAAACAACCGGGTGATGAATTGGGCTGCTTTATCGATGGCGCGCAAGGGATACTTCCTCTCGATCATTTTTGGTTGCTCTTCTACCATGTGTTCCGATTTTGTCCCACAGGCGCAGTCGCTATGCTCAAGCGGGTTCTATTTTTCATGCAAAAAAAAGACACCGATCACTTTTTGATCAGCGTCGCCGCCTGCCGGTAAATCGTCGTCTGTCAATAGAAAAGGCCTGACTGCCGATAAAACTGCTTCAATTTCTTTAAACCTATGTTAATGCTAGTGGTTTGTCACCGTATCACATAGTAGTACGGATCGACAGCCTTTCCGTGAAAACGCACCTCAAAGTGCAGGTGCGGTCCCGTGGTCCGGCCCGTGTTGCCGACCTCAGCGATGGACTGTCCCTGGGCGACCCTTTCTCCAACATTGACGTAGATCTTGTGGGCATGGGCATAGCCTGTCACAATCCCATCACCGTGATCGATCTCCAGATGATTTCCATAGGTAGGATGGTCCATTTGCACCTTCGATACTGTTCCATCAGCGACCGCCACAATCGGAGTCCCCCGGCGGGCCGAAAGGTCGATCCCCTCATGAGGCGCCCACTCTCGGGTTACCGGATGCCGTTGAAAACCGTAGTAACGGGTGGGGACGATTTTCGCCAAAGGCGGGATCAGACCGGAACGGCGTGCCGCTTCTTTCTCGATGGCCTCAGCCACAATTTCCAGTTCAACGCTGTTGGAGGCTTTAACCAGCAGAACCCCTTCTTCCGGCAACAGGTTCAGGGCCAGATCAACGATGTGATCTTTCCTCCATTGCTTCGAGGCGTAGATCACCGTTCCTCCCGCTTCCTGCGCCCCTGCCGCCATGTTTTCGGCGTATTGTCCCAGGGCGATCAGGGCAATGCCAAGTTCTGCTGCAAGCCTCCCCACGGCCCGGTGCTGCTCGGGCGCCTCCTCGCCGAGGTTGCTCATGGTCCCGAGGACTGCCAGGCGTTTCCCCTCTTCTGCCAGTTTCGACGCGCTTTCCAAAGAGGCCGACATGGAGTGCGGGTTGGCGTTGTAGGTGGCGTCGATCAGCAGTCGCCTCCCTGGTAGGCGGATAGGGGAAAAACGCCCCGGTGTTTGCTGAACCTTGGTCAATCCGATGGCGATCGACTCCGGGGAAAGACCCACATGGTCGGCTACAACTGCGGTCAGCAGCGCGTCGATTACTGCCGGACGACCGTAGAATCCGGGCAGTTCCACCTCGACCTCCCGCTCCAAACCGCAGAGTTGAAAGCGCGTTCCGTTGCGGTGCACCTGGATCCCCTCCGCCCAGAGGAAAAGATCCTCCCGCTCACGCTCCAGCCCCACCCAGCGAACAGGCGCCTTGCAGCGTGAAAGATCGAGGCTCCGGCAACCCGGGTCGTCACCGTTTAAAACCAGCAATCCCTTTTCGGGAAGGTGTCTCAGCAACTTCTGCTTTTCCCGGAGGACACCCTCTCTCCCCCCAAGGTCTTCTGCGTGGCCAAGACCGATACAAGTGATCACGCCGATCTCCGGCGCCGCCAGGCGGGCGCCAAAATCGATGCTGTCAGGGATATAAGCGCCAACTTCGAGAACCCCGAAGTCGTGGCGTGGACGGAGGCGGAAGAGCGTATACCCGATCCCGTAGGGACCGTTGTAGTTACGCCAGTTTTTTTGCACCTCTCCCCCTTCGGCCAGTACAGCGGCGATCATCTCCTTGGTGGTCGTTTTTCCCGCCGAGCCGGTTACCGCAATGATGCGCGCCTTGCAGCGACGCCGGTACGCCTTGACCAGTTTGAAATAGGCGTCCCGCACCGAGTTTGCGCTGATGACAGGCACAGCGGCATTGGCTGCCGCTGCAGCAACCCGTGCCGGAAGCACGAGAGCGCCTACACCCTGGCGGGCAGCGCGGGCGGCGTATCCCGCAGGATCGGCGATTTTCACCAGAGGGATCAAGACATCGCCCTTGCCACAGTCGGCCAATCGCTCACAGACATAGCGGACTGGATCCTCCGGGCGCCCAGACAGGAGCTGCCCCCCTGTGATGGCAGCGATGGCGCCGACGTTCCATTCGTTCACGGGCACTACCTCCGATAGGGAATTTCCAATCGTATATACTACCAAAATATGGCATGATAGTCCGACTGTTACCCTACCGGGTTCATGTCTCAGGGATCACTGCGGCGTTTTACCCTTATTCCCCGTCGCTTTTTGACAGCCCCACGGCTGGGGGGGGCTTGCGCGGACCTTTGACCCTGGAGAGGAGCCGTTGGGCGAATTCCTTCACCTCCGGCGTCCCCAGGATGAGGAGTGTGCCCCCGTATACGGCAGCCGCTGCTGCGCCCGCAAGGACCATGGAAATGACCGTCGCCCACCAACCGCCTCCCGGGAAAAAGGAATAGAGCCAAGGAAAGCCCACGGCCAGGACGAGTCCCATCAGGGCCGACGCAATCACCGCCTGGTAAAAGACCTTCCACTGCGTTCCGAAGGACCAGCCGCCGACGCGCCGGTAGAGCAGCCATCCCAGAATCACCATGTTCAGGACATTGGAAATGGATGTGGCCAGCGCCAGGCCGCCATGGGAGAGCCAGGGGATGAAGAGAAAGTTCATGGCCACATGGATGAACACCGTCAGCGCGCCGATTTTGACCGGCGTGGCCGTGTCATGAAGCGAGTAAAAACCGCGGGTGTACAAATCGCGGACGGCTGACGGGAAAAAACCCAGGCCGTAAAAAACGAGGGCGAAGGCGGTCATCGCGGCCCGCGTGGCGTCGAATTCCTCCCGCTGAAACAGCACCTGGATGATGGGACCGCTCAGAACCACCGTCACCACCATGACGGGCAGCAGGATCAAGGCGTAATAGCTGACACCCCGAGCAAGGGTGTTTTTGAAACCCTCCCGATCGCCCACCGCCAACAAGGCGGACAGCGCCGGCAACATGGGGATGGCGACAGCCGAGACAAAGACGCCCATCGGGAGTTGAGCCACCGTATTGGCGTATTTCAGCGCGACGACGCTCTCCTCGGAGATGGACGCCGCCATATTGCTGTCGATGAGGATGTGGATCTGGCTCACACCGACGCCGAAGAGCACCGGCAGGATCATCGTCCAGAGTTGCCGGACGAGGGGATTGTCCAGCCCCAGCGTCGGGTAGTAACGAAATCCTTCCTTCATCAGGGTCGGGATCATGACGACAAAGGACACCAATGCCCCCAGGGTTGTCCCCCAGGCGACGCCATGGATGCCCCAGCGAGGAGCCAACAAATAGATGGAGGCGATGACAACGAGGCTCGACAACAAAGGACCGATGGAGGAAACGAAATAGCGGTTCAAGGAACTGAGAACGGCCATGGTCACGCCGCCCAGCGATGACAGTATGAGCGTAGGAAAAAGAATAACGAGCAGTTCCCCTGTCAGGTCAAGCAGTTGCGACGAAAAATCAGTAGCCAGGAGGAAAGCGACCTGCCGTGAAAAAACCATCCCGAGGACCACCAGCAGAGATATGCCAAACAACACGGTGTTTAAAACAGCGCTGGCCAAACGCCAAGCCGCATCCCGATGCCCCTTTTCCATCTCGGCCGTAAAAAGCGGGATAAAAGCGGCGCTAAAGGCACCTGTCAGGGTGATGCCGACAATGTTTGGCAGGTTAAAGGCCACCACAAAAGGGCCGAGAACCTCGGCGCCGAACTTGGCGCCCACGAAGATCTCCCGGACAAGCCCGATCGCCCTCCCCAACAAGGTAAGGACCATAATCAACGCGGCTGCTTTTGCGATTCGTTGTGCGGTCAAGTGAATTGCCTCCGATACATCTCATCAATCTCTGCAACGATGCTTAATCCCTTGCCGGCAAGTAACGCAGCAACAGCAATGCCAAAGCCCCGCCAGCCAAAGCCGTGAACAGTTGCGGCAAAGAAAGCGCCTTGGCAACCGGCGGCGGGACTTGGATCAGGTAGTTGACAGATAAGGCCAAGAGGAGAAACTTCAACGTCGCTCCCGCCGCCACAGCCGCCATTCCGTTTCTTTTATGCAGCCAGGCGAAGGTCACACAAAAGAGGATATTCCCGGCGGCGATAACGGGCACCACGAAAACCAAAGGCATGAAGCCTCCCAAAAAAGCCAGCACTGGTGTTAAGGCCCCTAATAGGACGCCGCTCCATAGGCCGTTGGCAGCCGTCGCGATGATCAGAAGGGCATTGACAGCCGGACCGGAAACCCACTGGAGTTTTACCTGCGTAAACAGCAGGGCCAAGGCCAATAACAGCGCCGTTCGGGTCAGTAAAGTAATGTTCATTCCAATCGCTCCTACGGGAATACAATTCGCATTTCCGATTATACCCCATCGCTTCCCGCAAACCAAAGGGTTCTTTTTTGAATTCATCAACAGCCTGAGATACGGGGGTCATCGTATGGATGAATATACCGTCCTGGAAACGTAACCTCTATGTTTGCTGGTTTGGTTCCTTTGTCATCGTAGCCGGCATGAACCTATCCATCCCATTCCTGCCCGTATATATTGAACAACTCGGACACTTTTCCGTTGCAGAGATCGAAATATGGTCAGGTCTCGCTTTCGGCGCCGCCTACCTTGTTTCGGCCATCGTCTCGCCTATTTGGGGACGTATGGCTGACCGGTATGGTCGAAAGCCTTTGCTCTTACGGTCCAGTCTGGGGATGGCGATCACCACGGCATTGACAGGTCTGGTGAGCAACGTGTACCAATTGATGGGCATGCGCCTGCTAACCGGCGCGATTTCTGGATATTATTCCGCCGCCGTCACCCTGGTAGCCTCGCAAACCCCGAAAGAGCATGCCGGTTGGGCGCTGGGCACTTTTTCGACTTCCATCGTCAGCGGCACTTTGCTCGGCCCGATTGTGGGGGGGTATCTTGCAGAGATACTCGGGCTTCGCAATGTGTTCTTTATCACCGGCGCAATGATGTTTGTCGGATTTATTTTTACGGCTTTGTTTGTCAAAGAAGAATTCATGGCCGTTGCGAAAAACAATGTTTCCTCTACAGACCTTTGGGGGTTGATTCCCGATCCTGCCGCGATCCGAGCGCTGTTCATCTGCACACTTTCTCTTACGACGGCAACCCTCACCATAGAGCCGATCATCACTGTCTATGTAACCCAACTCAATCAAAGCGATTCCTACTTGACTTTGTATTCCGGAGCCGTTGTGTCCGCATCCGGTTTGGCGAACGTCATGTCCGCATCCTATCTGGGAAAAGTGTCTGATCGCATTGGTCCCGAAAAAGTGTTGCTCGGAGGTCTTATTGCGTCAACCATCCTTTTGATTCCTCAAGCCTTTGTTCAAAACATTTGGCAATTGATTGGACTGCGGTTTTTGGCAGGCATTGCCATCGCCGCTTTGCTTCCCTCCATCAATTCGCTGATTCGTCGTTCGGTGCCCACTTCGGTTACGGCGAGGATTTTCGCTTATAACCAATCTTACTTTATGATCGGCAACATTATGGGCCCGCTGCTGGGTGGAATCGTCGCTGCCAGGCTGGGAATCCCCTATGTCTTCTATGCGTCCAGCCTGTTGCTGATGCTCACCGCTTTATGGATCAGACTTCGACTGGCCCCATCTCATGAGACGTCAACAGGGAAATAAACAGGAGGTCTTCAAAATGACTGCAACAAATAAGAGCGCATCTTCCATGATTATGGATAAGTTTCTGAACATGGTGCAATCGCACAACCTTGTCCCAAAAGAATGCTCAAAAATCGTTATTTTCTATTCAGGCGGAAAAGACGCATCGGTCTTGGCGCACCTGTTTGACGCGTACAGACAGACCCACCGTCCGGATCTCACGATCACCTTGATCACCATCCCTTTTCCGAAAATGATCTATCAATCTCCCGATGAGACGCAGCAAAAGTTGGTCCAGCACGCGCTGAGTTACTGGAAATCCAAGGGTTTTACCCATCGTATCGCCACTTTGCCTGAAGGTCTGAACGACTCCGTTTTCGATGGGGTGGTTGCTCCTTGCCGCATCTGTGAAAAAGTGAAGACGCGGATCGCCTTCGAGGAGTTGTGCAAGGAAGAGTATGCCGGATCGGTTGTCGCGGTGGGGCATACAGTAGAAGATATCGCCGGATACCTGTCGGAACTCTTTTACATCGGTTCCGCCTACGATAGCTGGCAGGAGATGCGGGAAAGCGCGCCCACCCTTTTTGCGCGCGTCGTTGAGTTGTCTCGGCGGTTACATCCGAAGAACACGCCTTTTGCTCATCAGGGAAAAATCACATATATCAAACCGCTGATCGAGTTGGAAGAGGATTTGCTCCGCCAGTATGCGCGCGAACAAGACTTTCCCTGCATCCCCGAAAACTGTGCCGAGGTTCGCAGCAAAGACTTTGTCATGTATAAGCGTTTTGTCATGACCAGCATCGAATGGCTACGAGGCAGGTATCAGTATGATCCTGAAATTTCGTCAACGTTCTTGTTCCGAAACTACCTGAAGATGATGGATCGTTATGCATCCCTGGGCTTCATACCGCCGCTGGAAGAGATCCAAAAGATGAACATCGAGGCTGGTTTCTAACGCAATCACAGACAAAAAACAAGGGACTGCCCGCGCTACGGGGGGCAGTCCCTTGTTTTTTGCTCTTCTTTTAAGAAACGCCAGAGATCAGACGTGGAAACGAAGAACGAGATTCCGCAGTTCGTCAGACATTTGCCCCAGCGTCTGGGCATGATCTTTGATCTGCTCCATGATCGCCACCTGTTCTTGCGTCGCTGCGGCCATATTTTCCGAACCGGCCGACGAGCGCTGAGCGATCTCTTTGATTTTTTCTATGTCTGCATGGATCCCATTTCCCTTTGCGACCATCTCTTGGACGGACTCCGCGACAAGTTCCGTGTTTGCAAGAACGTCCGCAATCGAATTGGCAATCGCATCGAAGAACTTGTTCACTTCGGAGACTACCCGGGAACCTTCTTCCACTGTCGCCGTCCCATGGGTCATGGTTTGTACGGCGCTGTTTGTATTCACCTGTATTTCCTCAATCAGATGCCGGATCTCATTTGCGGCAGATCCCGATTGCTCCGCCAGCTTTCTTACCTCATCGGCGACTACGGCAAAGCCTCGTCCCTGCTCCCCTGCTCTCGCCGCTTCGATCGCCGCGTTTAAAGCCAGCATGTTGGTTTGGGTGGCGATATTGGAGATGACTTCAACAATCTGCCCGATGGCTTGAGAACGATCTCCCAGCGTGTTGATCACGCGGGCGGAGTCATTGACCGACTGTTGGATCGTTCCCATCTGCTGGTTGACGCGAACCAATGTTTGCCGCCCTTTTTGCTCGTTGGCGGAAGCCTCGTTCACCGCTTTGGCCACTTCCTGTGTTCGTTCCAAGACAACCTGTATGGAATTGGACAGTTCCCGCACACTGGTCCCCGATTGGCGTGTTCTTTCGACCGTTTCCTCGGATCCCATGGCAACCTCTTGAGAGCTGAGGGCAATCTGCTGGGTGGCCAACACGGTTTGTTCGCTGCTTTCCAGCATCCTCCGCGATGATTCAGCGACATGGCTCGTATTGTCTTGCACCTGTCCCACCAATGTCCTCAGGTTATCAGCCATTGTCTGGAAAGCTCGCGTCAACTCGCCCACTTCGTCCGCTCCGGCTTTGATGCCCTGGTAATCAACGGTCAAGTCCCCGCCGGCCATCTGGAGCGCCATCCCTTTTAAAGCAATGATCGGATTGACCGCCTTGGTGGAAAGATAATAAGTCAAAGCCCCGACAGCGAACAAGATCAGCAAGGACACCATGAGAATGATCTGAATGGTATTGTGAAAGGGGGCTAAAACCTCGTCGGCCGGTATCACAACGGCGACTGACCAGTCCAGGCCGGGCACGGGAGCAAAACTGATATAATTTTCACGGTTATTGCTTCCGTAAAAACTGGAGAGGCCCGATTCCCCGTTGGCCATCTGCTCGTTGACCTCTTTAAACTTCGGGGGAACGTTTTCGTCTTTGAGGAAGTTTGCCTTCATGGGCAAATCTTTTTCGGGGTGGGCCACCACCATACCGTTGCGATGCAGCAGATAGGCGTAGCCATTCTGTCCAATCTTATATGTAGAGATCTTCTCTGAAATCTTGTCGAGCGCAATTCCGGCGAGAACAAACCCCTGGAAGCTCCCGTTCTCCATTACCGGGACCATGGTGTTGATGATCGCCTTGCCCGTGTTTTTTGAAATAATCGGCGAAGAGGTCACTGTTTTTCCGGTTTCGACTGCTTTCTTATAAAAGTCACGATCACCGATAAAGGTTCTCGGCAAATTGCCGGTCGCATAGCCATCTGCTTCCCCGTACATCAAGGAGAAGAGATGGGGCTTTCTCTTCATTTCCGCCAGGAGATAGTTTCTTGCTTCATCAGGGCTTTGTTTTCTCGCCGGAGATTGGCTTAACATCTCCGCTTCATCCCTGACATCATGGTACCAGTTGCCCACATCGGAGGCGACGCCCTTCGTTTCCGAGGTTAATGTCGTTTTGATCTGCCCTTCAAAAATGGTCTTGACATTGTAGTAGACGATCCCGGCGATGCTGGAGATGGCTACGACGAGCATTACAAAAATGAACACCGATAACTTTGTCCTGATGCTCTGCATAGAAACCCTCCTATAAAACAAGAATTGGAGCGGATCCATCCACTCTATTTCATTACAGGTATTATATTAA